>NZ_OZ060398.1:237170-540092 GCF_964059085.1 Buchnera aphidicola (Mindarus abietinus) | reverse complement strand
ATATATAAAAAGATTATAAATATTTTTATATTTTAAAAAAAATAAATAAGATATTAATAGATAAAATTTTTAATAAAATATAAAATATACAGAAAAATAAATATTTTGAAAAAAAAAAATTTTCTGAATATTTTATATAAAAAATAAAAAACTATTTTTTTGTTAAAAATTTTTATTATTTTAAAAAAATAAAACAATAATATTTAACAAAAATTCTTTAAAAAATATTTTTTATAATTTAGGGAATAAAAAAAATGATACCAAATATCGTTTTGATAGGAAGAAACAACGTAGGAAAATCCACATTATTTAATAAATTAACGAATTCTTCTTCTGCTTTAGTGGGAAATTTTTCAGGATTAACTAGAGATAGAAAATGTGCTTACATAAAAATAGAGAATAAAAAAATTATACTTACTGACACAGCTGGAATAATTTTTAAAACGAATAAATTTGAGAAAGAAATAATGGAACAAACATATTTGGCTTTAGATAAAGCTGATTTAATTCTGTTTGTTGTTAATGCAAAAGAATCAATATTACCTGAAGATTACTATATTTCTAAAAAAATACGAAAAAATCAAAAAAAAGTATTACTTATTATCAATAAAATTGATTGTTTGCAACATAAAACAGAAAGTAATGAATTTTTTAGATTAGGTTTTAAAAAAAATTTTTGTATTTCTGCTATAAGAGGAACAGGAATTAATGAATTAATTAAAGAAGGGATAATATCATGGATAAAAAATAAAAAAATTCAAAAAAATATTTTAAAAGCAAAAGAGTACGAAGATAGTATAAAAGTAGCCTTTATTGGTGCACCAAATGTAGGAAAATCTACTTTAATAAACAAAATAATAAATAAAAAAAGATTAATCACCTCTAATATTTCCGGAACAACTAGAGATAGTATTAATATACCCATTAAAAAAAATAATAAAAACTACATTTTAATAGATACTGCAGGAATAAGAAAAAAAAATAAAATTCGAGAAAAAATTCAGTACATATCAATTCAAAAGACATTTGAAAACATAAAACAAACTGAAATATTACTATTTGTAATAGATATAAGTAAACAACAAATTAATAAAGAAGATTTATTGATAGCTAAAAAAATTTTAGAAGCTCAGAAATCTATAATAGTTGTTTTCAATAAGTGCGATTTATTAAATCAACAAGAATTAAAAAAAATTTATCCAATAATATCAAAAAAACTAAATTTTCTTAAATTTTGTCAATTTCAATTTATTTCAGCAATAAAAAATAAAGGAATTAACAGATTATTAGATTCTATTAATATTACCTTCAATTGTTTTAAAAAAAGAAGCAATAGTGCTAAATTAACAAAAATTTTACAATTTGCAACAGAAAAGCATCAACCTCCTTACGTTAAAGGAAGAAGGATTAAACTTAAATACGCACATCCTGGAGGATTTGCACCAATGATCATTGTTATTCATGGAAATCAAATAAATTATCTATCAACAACATATAAAAAATATTTAACTAATTATTTTCAAAAATCACTAAAATTAATTGGTGCCCCTGTAACTTTATTTTTTAAAGAAAATCAAAATCCTTTTAAAAAATAAAGGAACTACGTTAAAATTTAGAATTTTTAACAGAAGAATTTTTTGAATAATAGGGAATTTCTACAATAATGTTCTGATTAGTTAATCTAGCTTGACAAGCTAATCGGCTATTTTCTTCTAATCCCCACGCTTTATCTAAAGCATCTTCTTCTTTTTCAGTGCACTCTGATAAAAAAGAAAATCCTTTTCTGATAATACAATGACAGGTTGTACAAATACATGATTTTTCACAAGCATGTTCCATTAAAATATTATTTTTTAAAGCTACGTCTAAAATAGTTTCACCAGATTTAGCTGAACATATTTTTCCTGTAGGTAATAAAATTTTATGAGGCAAAAATTCAATTTTTAACATAATTTTTTTCCTTTTTTTAAAAAAATTTTTTTAATGTGAATATTTTAATACTTTAGTAATCCTAAATTATTGTATGTAAAAAATCAACTTTTATACTCGCCTTTATGTTCGTTTCTTTTTCACTAGCATTAACCTGTAAAAATCCGCTTTCATCTACATTAAATTTAACAATTATTCTAGGAACCCCAGCCGCTTGTTTTTTTATGCCTCTTAAAAAAAATTTTCCTAAAGAACGACAATTCTTAACAAAACTATCCTCCCCTTGCAGAATATGAATCATAATAACAGTTTGATTTTCTTTTGATGTAGTAAATTCTTTACTAATAGAAATTGGAATAGTACTATTTTTATCAATAATTTTTTCTACTCTCCCACCCATTAATTCAATTCCTAAAGAAAAAGAAACAACATCTAAAAGAATAAATTTATTTTCTTTGCTTAAAAAATTTTGTTGATAGTTAAATAATAAATTTGATTGAATAGTCGCTCCGATAGAAACAGCTTTGTCTGGATCAATAGAAAATTCTATTTTCTTTTTAAAAAAAAGAGAGAGTTTTTCTTTAATTAAAGGAATATAGGTAGATCCACCAACCATTATAATATTTGTAATTTCTTCTTTTTTAATCAATGCTTCTTTTATTGAATACCTTAATAGAACTAAAGTTTTTTCAACTAAAGGTTCAATTAGATTTTCAAATTCAAAACGATTAATATTTCCTTTCCAATTTTCAAACTCTATCAAAACATTTTCTTTATTACTAAGTTTTAATTTTATTTTTTTAGCTAAATTTAACAATTTTCTTTTTAAGAAAAAGTTTTCTTTTGTAAATATATTACTCTTTCTTTCAATATATTTAGATAATAATTCATCAAAATCATCACCTCCTAATTGAGGGTCTCCAGAAGTTGATAAAACTTCAAAAATTCCTTGATTAATCTTTAAAATTGAAATATCAAATGTTCCCCCACCGAGATCGTAAACTAAAATAATTCCTTTTTTTTGAAAATGACAGCCATAAGCAATAGCTGCAGCAGTAGGTTCGTTTAATAACCTAATATTTTTTAAACCTGAAAGAATTGCTGCATTTTTTATTTTTTTTCGCTGAATATTATCAAAATAAGAAGGTACTGTAATTACAGCAGTATCGATTTTTTTTTCTAAAAAAAATTCTACTTTTTTTAATAAAGTCTTTAAAATTTCACTAATTATCTTAACAAGAGAAACTTTTCCTTGCTCTGTTTTTATACATATTTCCTGATCTTTGTCATATAAAAAAATATAAGGTACTTTAGGAAAAAGATTTTTAATTTCTTGAATCGATTTTCCTAATAATCGCTTTATAGAAAAAATAGTTCTTAAATAATTTTTATTATTAATTTCTTCAGCTTTTTCTCCAATAATAATTTTATTTTTTTCATAACGAACTATAGAAGGTAAAAAAGTATTTTCTCTTTCTCCAGAAAAAATTTGAATTTTTTTATTTAATAAAAATCCAATTAAGGAATAGGTGGTTCCAAAATCAATTCCAACAGAACAAGTTTTTGTTTCTAAATTTACTAGAGATGTTTTTTTTTGAAATTCTGACATAAAATATATTCCTATTTAATAAAACTTTTTAAAATCCTTATTTTTTTGAATTTCTTCTGCATTATTAGTTAACCTAACTAAAAATTTTAATTCTTGGTATAAATTAACAGCAAGTGTCCATTCTTTTTTCATAATATTAAAAGAAATTTTTTTAAATAAATTTTGAATTAAAGAATTATTTCTTTGTATAAAAGAGATAATTTTATCTTTATTTATAACTTTAGATGTTAAAGTTTCTAATTCAAAATTTAATTTAAGCTGTTGTTCTAAGACTGAAAAAGTTACAGGATATCTCTTTTTATCTTTAAAGTTCAATTTATTCAACATAAAAATATGATTAATTCTTTTTAAAGGATCTTTTAAATTTCTATATCCTTCATTAATTATGTAAATTTTCTTTTTCTTTTTATCTTTTGTAAAAGTGTCATTTTTAATATAAAGATCAGGATGAAATTTTTTTTGTAATGTATAAAAATTTTTATTCAATTCTGCTATATTTATATCAAAAATTTCAGGCAAATTAAATAATTTAAAATAATTCATTATTTACTCAATGGTTATTAAAAAAAATAATTTTTAATTAAAAATAATAAAGTAAGTTTTTAACCATGCTGAAAAAATAACTTTTTTCAGCATGTTAATAACAAAATTATTTAGCAAATTTTTGTAAAAATTTAACTAATTAACTTTATTGTTTACTTTTATAATCAGAAATAGCAGCTTTAATAGCATCTTCTGCTAAAACAGAACAATGTATTTTTACAGGAGGTAATTCTAATTCTTCTGCTATTTTAGTATTTTTGATTTTACTTGCTTGTTCTAAAGATTTTCCTTTAATCCATTCAGTTATTAAAGAACTCGATGCTATAGCAGAACCACATCCATAAGTTTTAAAACAAGCATCTTCAATAATTCCCTTATTATTAACTTTAATTTGTAATTTCATAACGTCCCCACAAGCTGGTGCTCCTACTAATCCACTTCCTACATTAAGATCAGAATTAGTGAAAGAACCTACATTACGAGGATTATCATAATGATCTATTACTTTTTTACTATATGCCATAAATAATTCCTCAAATAAAAATTTTAATTAACATTCCATTGCATATTTTCTAAATCTACTCCTGATTTAAACATTTCCCATAAAGGAGATAAATTTCTTAATTTTTTAATTGATTTCTTAATAATTTTTATAGAAAAATCAATTTCTTCTTTTGTAGTAAATTTTCCCATTGAAAATCTAATAGAACTATGAGCTAATTCATCTTTAATTCCCAATGCTCTAAGTACATATGATGACTCTAAACTTTCTGAAGTGCAAGCTGATCCAGAAGAAACTGCCAAATCTTTTAAAGCCATTATTAAAGATTCTCCTTCTATGTAATTAAAGCTTATATTTAAAATATAAGGAGAACTAATTTCTAATGGACTATTTAAAAAAACTTCTTCAATATGTTTTAATTTATTCCAAAAATATGTACGTAAAATAGTCATCCTTTCATAATCAGAATAAATATTTTTTTTAGCTATTCTAAAAGCTTCCCCCATTCCTACAATTTGATGCACTGGTAAAGTTCCAGATCGCATTCCCCTTTCATGTCCCCCTCCATGTATTTGAGATACTAATCTTACCCTTGGTTTTCGACGAACATATAGTCCACCTATTCCCTTAGGACCATAAATTTTATGTGCTGAAAAAGACATTAAATCAATGGGAATTTTATTTAGATCTATTGGAATTTTTCCAACGCTTTGAGTTGCATCAACATGAAAAAAAATTTTCTTTTCTTTGCATATTTCAGCGATTTTTTTAATATCCTGAATTATCCCAATTTCATTATTAACATGCATTATTGAAATTAAAATTGTTTTTTCTGAAATATTATCTTGAAGATCATCTAAATTAATCAACCCATTTTTTTCAGGGGTTAGATATGTTACCAAAAATCCTTTTGTTTCTAAATATTTGCAAATATCTAAAACAGATTTATGTTCTGTTTTACTGGTAATAATATGATTTCCTCTTTTCTTATAAAAAGAAACTAAACCTTTAATAGCTAAATTATTAGATTCAGTTGCTCCTGAAGTAAATATAATTTCTCTAAAATCAGCATTAATTAAATTAGCAATATAATTTCTTGCTATGTCAACTGCTTCTTCAGCTTTCCAACCAAATTGATGAGATCTAGATGCAGGATTTCCAAATTCTCCATCAAAAGTCAAAAATTTTTTCATTTTTTCTAAAACTAACATATCCGTAGGGGTAGTAGCTGCATAATCTAAATATATAGGTATTCTCATTTTCTTCTCATTTTTAAGATATTAATATGTTAATAATTTTAGTATTTTTACATAAAAAAGTTAATTTTTTATTAGAAAATATATGTTATTTATAATTTTTATATTTTTTCTATAATTTAAAAAAAAATTTTATTATATTTACTAGATAAAGTTAAAAATCAATGGTATAGTTTTTACCTTAAAAAAATCTATAAAAATTTTTAATTAAGATAGGGATGTAGTTCAACGGTAGAATGTTGGTCTCCAAAACCAATGGTTGGGGGTTCAAATCCCTCCATCCCTGCCAAAAATTAAAAAATTTATCTAATTTTTATATATAAGTTTTTTCATAAAAAATCTTTCCTAACATTTTAATTAAGGTTATTTCCAATAAACTTATTATCATATGTTTAAAACAACATTCACTCTAAATTCTTAACTAAGAATATATTATATGCCTAATTATCGTTCAAATGTAACAACAAAAGGTAAAAACATGACAGGAGCTCGTGCTTTATGGAGAGCTACTGGTATGAAAAATGAAGATTTTAATAAACCTATTATAGCTGTAGTAAACTCTTTTACTGAATTTGTTCCTGGTCATATTCACCTTAGAAGAGTGGGACAATTAATTTCAAAAGAAATTAATAAACAAGGAGGTGTTGCTAAAGAATTTAACACAATAGCTATTGATGACGGAATAGCTATGGGACACTCGGGTATGCTTTATTCGCTACCATCAAGAGAATTAATAGCTGATTCAATTGAATATGTCATTAATGGGCACTGTGTGGATGCAATGGTTTGTATTTCTAATTGTGATAAAATCACTCCTGGTATGTTAATGGCGGCTATGCGATTGAATATTCCAGCAGTTTTTGTTTCTGGTGGCCCCATGGAAGCTGGAAAAATAAAAAATCAAAAAAAATATCAAAAAATAGATTTAGTAAATGCCATTCTACAGGGATTTAATAATAAAAAAGATGATTTATTACAAGATAACATAGAAAAAAATGCTTGTCCTACTTGTGGTTCTTGTTCAGGACTATTTACAGCAAATTCTATGAATTGTTTAATGGAAGTATTAGGATTGGCATTTCCAGGAAATGGTACTTTACTAGCTACTCATATAGATAGAAAAAAACTATTTATTAAAGCAGGAAAAACTATAGTTAAAAATACAAAAGAATACTACATAAATAATGAAATAAAATTTCTTCCAAGAAAGATAGCTTCTAAAGAATCTTTTCATAATGCAATGATACTGGATATATCAATGGGAGGATCCACTAATACAGTATTACACTTATTAGCAGCCGCTCAAGAAGGAAATATCTCTTTTAATATGCAAGACATAGATTATTTGTCTAGAAAGACACCTAACTTATGTAAATTATCTCCGAATCACGCAAAATATCACATGGAAGACTTTCATAAAGCTGGGGGGGTATTCAGTCTTTTATCTGAACTAAATAAAACAAAATTACTTAAGACAAATACAAAAAATATATTAAATTTGACTTTAAAAGAAACAATTAAAAAATATTCAATATTAAGTACGAAAAATAAAAGAATCCTTGATATGTTTCGAGCAGGCCCTAAAGGAATTAATACTATTAAACCATTTTCTCAATCTTTCAGATGGTCAAATTTAGATACAGATAGAAAAAAAGGATGCATTCGAGATATTGATTCCGCTTATAGTAATGATGGAGGATTAGCAATTTTATATGGAAATATAGCTGAAAACGGTTGTGTTGTGAAAACCGCAGGAGTAAACGAAAAAAATTTAATATTTCGTGGTTTTGCTGTTATTTGTGAAAGTCAAGAAGAAGCGATAGATTTAATTTTAGAAAAAAAAATATCAGAAGGAGATGTTTTAATAATCCGATATGAAGGACCTAAAGGTGGTCCAGGAATGCAAGAAATGCTATATCCAACTACCCATTTAAAAGCTATGAAATTAGATACAAAATGTGCTTTAATTACAGATGGAAGATTTTCGGGAGGGACATCAGGATTATCTATAGGACATATTTCTCCTGAAGCTGCTGAAAAAGGAAATATAGCTTTAATTAAAAATGGAGATATTATTTTAATCGATATTAAAAAAAGAAGTATTAATGTTCTTCTTTCTGAAAAAGAACTAATATTTAGAAGAAAAGAAGAAGAAAAAAGAGGTAAATTAGCTTATACTCCTATTTTTAGAAAAAGAAATGTATCTTTAGCATTGAAAGCTTATGCTTTATTAGCTACAAGTGCTGATAAAGGTGCTATAAGAAAAAAAGATTTTTAAGATATAAAAAAAAAATTATTAAAAAAATAATAAAAGAATATTTAATTTGTTTCATAAAAAATAAGGAAAAAATTTAAATGAATTACTTTAATAATTTAAATTTTCGAGAAAAAAATATAGAGTTAAGAACATGTCGATTTATGAAAAAAACCGAATTTTCTGAAGGTGTTAAGCATTTAAAAAACAAAAAAATAGTTATTATTGGTTGTGGTTCTCAAGGATTAAATCAAGGTTTAAATATGCGAGATTCAGGGCTAAATATTTCTTATGCTCTTAGAGATACATCTCTTAATAAAAAAAATAAATCTTTTAATAGAGCAAAAAAATATGGATTTAAAGTAGATAATTATAAAAATTTGATTCCCGATGCAGATCTCGTTATTAATCTAACTCCTGACAAACAACATTCAAATGTTGTAAAAGAAATACAACCTTTGATGAAAAGAAAATCAATTTTAGGTTATTCCCATGGGTTTAATATTGTAGAAATGGGAGAAGTTATTAGAAATGATATTACTGTTATTATGGTAGCTCCTAAATCTCCAGGCACTGAGGTTCGAGAAGAATTCAAAAAAAATTTTGGAGTACCGACTTTAATTGCTGTTCATAAAAAAAATGATGCACAAAAAAAAGGCTTAAATATAGCAAAAGCTTGGGCAGTGGGAATAGGAGGACATAAAGCAGGAGTATTATATTCTTCTTTTTCGGCAGAAGTTAAATCTGATTTAATGGGGGAACAAACGATATTGTGTGGACTGTTACAAACTGGTTCTTTAGTATGCTTTGAAAAATTGTTAGAAGATGGACATAATGAAGAATACGCTAGTAAATTAGTGCAGTATGGTTGGGAAGTCATTACCACTTCCTTAAAAGTTGGTGGTATTACATTAATGCTGAATAAATTATCTAATTCTCAAAAAAATAGAGTTATAGAAATTTCTAACAAATTAAAAATTTTATTAACTCCTTTATTTAGAGAACATATGGATAAAATTATTTCTGGATCTTTTTCTAAAAAAATGATGGAAGATTGGGAAAATAAAGATTTAATCTTATTTTCTGAAAGAAAAAATACCAAAAATAGTACTTTTGAGAAATCTTTAATTTATAAAAATGATATTAAAGAAATTGATTTTTTTAATAAGGGTTTATTCATGATTGCAATTATAAAAGCTGGAGTTGAATTAGCTTTTGAAATTATGATTGAAACTGGAATTTTAGAAGAATCAGCATATTATGAATCATTACATGAACTACCCTTAATTGCTAATACGATTGCTAGAAAAAAATTATATGAAATGAATCTAGTTATATCAGATACTGCAGAATATGGAAATTATATTTTTTCTAAAAAAGCTTATCCAATTTTAAAACAATTTAGTAAAGAACTAAAAAAAACTGATTTAGGATCTATATTAATTGAAAAAAATATAGAAAATGAAAAACTTCAAGAAATGTTAGAAAAAATCATGCAACATCCTATTGAAATTATAGGTAAAAAATTACGTTTATATATGAAAGAAATGAAATGTTCTTAAAAAAAATTGTAACATGTTGTTTTAACAACATGTTACAATTTTTTTTAACTTAAAAATAATAATCTATAAATTTATAAAATTAATTTTAAAAATATTATGAATTTAAATTTCAGTCAAAAGAAAGCTATTAATTATATCAAAGGACCCTGTTTAATATTAGCAGGAGCAGGATCTGGAAAAACTAAAGTAATTATTAATAAAATAATTCATTTAGTTCAAAACTGTAATTTTAATGCTAAAAAGATAGTAGCATTAACATTTACTAATAAAGCAGCAATAGAAATGAAATATAAAATATTTAAAAAAAATAACTTTGAAGATTTAAAACATGTTACATTTTCAACATTTCATGCTTTGGGCTTAAAAATTATAAATTCTGAACTAAAAAATTTAAAAATAAAAAAAAATTTTTCTTTAATTAATGAAGAGGAAAAAATATTTATTTTAAAAAAAATAGTACATAATAATTTTAAAAAAAATATTTTTTTTTTAAAAAAACTAATTTTTTGTATTTCTAAATGGAAAAATGAATTATTGATACCTGAAACAGTTCATTTTTTTAAAAAAAAATCAGAAATAATTTTTTTTAATTATTACCAATCTTATCAAATATATATTCAATCATTAAATAAATTAGATTTTGATGATTTAATTTTTTTACCTACTATTTTATTAAAAGAAAATTTAAATATACGAAATCGATGGAAAAAAAAAATTAATTATTTATTGGTTGATGAATATCAAGATACTAATCTCAGTCAATATGAATTAATTAAACAATTGAATAATAATAACTCAAATTTTACTTTAGTAGGAGATGATGATCAGTCTATTTATTCATGGAGAGGTGCTAAACCAAAAAATATTTTTTTATTAAGTAAAGATTTTCCAAATATAAAGGTAATAATGATGGAACACAACTATCGTTCTTCTGGGAGAATTTTACATGTTGCTAATACTTTAATTTCAAATAATCCTCATATTTTTTATAAAAAATTGTTCTCTAAATCAGAATATGGATCTCAAATACAAATTTTAGAAGGAAATAATGAAATAGACGAAGCAAAAAAGATCATTAATTTTTTAAAAAATCATCAATTGAATAATAAAACAAAATATAATGATTATGCTATTTTATATCGAAGCAATTATCAATCTAAAATATTAAAAGAAATTCTTTTAAAAAATAATATACCTTATAAAATTTCATCTGAAACTTCATTTCACAAAAGTACAGAAATAATACATTTAATACATTATTTTCGTTTAATAGCAGATCAAGATGATAATTTTTCTTTTTTAAAAATAATTAATATTCCATCGAGAAGAATTGGAGCAAAAACCTTAAATGAATTAAAAAAATGGGCAAAAATTAACAAAAAAAGTTTATTTTCTTCTATTAATGAATTAAATATTCAAATAAAAATTAAAGATAGTCTTTTAAAAAAATTAAAAGATTTTTATTATTTAATAAATAAACTTATCATTTTTTTTAATAAAAACCCTTTACAGGCACTAAAAAAAATAGTTTCTATAATTGGTTATGAAGATTGGTTAAAATCATCTAAAAAAAATAAAGAAGTTATACAAAAAAAAATAAAAAATATAAATAGTTTTCTAAATGTACTTAGTAATATTTTAATTAAAAATACTATAAAATCTAAATCAGATTTATCAAAAATTATTTCTTATTTAATACACTCTGAAATTAATGATCAAAAAATAAATGAAAATAATCAAAAAGTACAAATAATGACTCTACATTCTTCAAAAGGATTAGAGTTTTCTTATGTTTTTATTATTGGTTTAGAAGAAGGTATTATTCCCTATTATTCAATTGAATGTAAAAATGAAATTGATGAAGAAAGAAGATTAATTTATGTAGGAATAACCAGAGCAAAAAAAGAATTATTTTTAAGTTATTCTAAAACCAGAAAAATAAATGGAAAAAAAAAATATACAGTACCTAGTAGATTCTTATTTGAGTTACCGAAAAAAGATATTTGTTGGGATAAAAAAAATTTTTTTGAAAAAAAAAATTTTTCTAAAAAGTTTTTTCACATACAGAATTTAAAAAATATTATTCAAAAAAATTTAAAAAAAAATAATTTTTAAATTTTTTTTTTGAAAAAATCAAAATTAAATATGAGAAGTATTCTTCTGTATATTATAAATACATTATGTTATAATTAAAAAATAAAAAATAATTTATTTATTTTATTTATTAAAATTAAAGAAAAATTTATTAGTATTTTTTAACTTTAATATTCAAAAAAATTATTTTTAATAAATAATAATTGATTAACATGTAAATATAATTATTGTAAAACATTTTATTTAAGGAACAATATGAACAATAGTATAATTACTAATTTAAATGATTCTGAATTTCAAAAAAAAGTATTAGAAGAAAAAGGAATGTGTTTAATAGATTTTTGGGCAGATTGGTGCAATCCATGTAAGATTTTGGCTCCTATTTTAGAAGAAATAGCAAAATTATATATAAATAAAATTAAAATATTTAAAATTAATATTGATGAAAATCCAAATACTGCACCAAAATATTCAATTAAAGGTATACCTACTCTTTTGTTATTTAATAAAGGAAAGCTAATAGCTACTAAAGTAGGAGCTATTTCTAAATCTCAATTAAAAGAATTTTTAGATACCTATATTAATTAAATAAAAAAATTTAAATTTTAAATTAAAAAAAAATATGTAAAAAATTAATCTTAAAAAAAATATTTTTTACTTTCAAAAATGCTTACTTATTTAAAAAATAAAACTTTTCGTAGTAAAAACTTCAAAATATTTACTTCAAGTTTTTAAGCATCCATCATTATGAACCTTACCGAATTAAAAAACACGCCAGTTTCTGAACTAATTACTCTTGGCGAAAAAATAGGATTGGAAAATTTAGCACGTATGCGCAAGCAAGATATCATTTTTTCTATCCTAAAACAGCATTCAAAAAGTGGAGAAGATATATTCGGGAATGGTGTTTTAGAGATATTACAGGACGGATTCGGATTTTTACGTTCTGCAGATAGTTCTTATTTAGCTGGACCCGATGATATATATGTTTCTCCAAGTCAAATAAGAAGATTTAATTTACGTACAGGAGATACTATTTCTGGAAAAATACGTCCTCCAAAGGAAGGAGAACGTTACTTTGCTCTTTTAAAAGTAAATTTAGTTAATTTTGATAAACCCGAAAATTCTCGTAGCAAAATTTTATTTGAAAATTTAACTCCTCTACATGCTAATTCTCGTTTACGTATGGAAAGAGGAAATGGATCAAAAGAAGATTTAACAGCCCGAGTTCTTGATTTAGCCTCTCCAATTGGAAGAGGACAAAGAGGATTAATAGTAGCTCCGCCTAAAGCTGGAAAAACTATGCTTTTACAAAATATAGCTCAAAGTATTGCTTATAATCATTCAGATTGTTTATTAATGGTTTTATTGATTGATGAGAGACCAGAAGAAGTTACAGAGATGCAACGATTAGTTAAAGGAGAAGTAGTGGCATCAACATTCGATGAACCAGCTTCAAGACATGTCCAAGTTGCAGAGATGGTAATTGAAAAAGCTAAACGACTAGTGGAACATAAAAAAGATGTTATTATTCTTTTAGATTCTATTACTAGATTAGCTAGAGCATATAATACAGTTGTTCCTGCTTCTGGAAAAGTTTTAACAGGTGGAGTCGATGCTAATGCTTTACATCGTCCCAAACGTTTTTTTGGTGCTGCTAGAAATGTAGAAGAAGGAGGTAGTTTAACAATTATTGCAACGGCTTTAGTTGATACAGGATCTAAAATGGATGAAGTAATTTATGAAGAATTTAAAGGCACTGGAAATATGGAGTTACCATTGTCTAGAAAAATAGCTGAAAAAAGAGTTTTTCCGGCAATTGATTATAATCGTTCCGGTACTAGAAAAGAAGAATTATTAACAGTTCCTGATGAGTTACAAAAAATGTGGATTTTAAGAAAAATTATTCATCCGATGAGTGAAATTGATGCCATGGAATTTTTAATTGACAAATTATCTATGACAAAAACAAACAATGAGTTTTTTGATATGATGAAAAGATCTTAATAAAAAATTTTATAGTATAGCGGTAATACTAACTAGATATGAATATTACTTCTTTAAAATTGTAATAAAAAAATATTTATAAAATAAATATTTTTATTTTTTAAAAAAATATATTAGACATTGATATCAACAAATAGTACAATGTAATTTGTTTAATTTTTTTATTTATTTTTTAAATAAATATAATAAAACTGTAGCTACGCGCCTGTAGCTCAGTTGGATAGAGCACTACCCTCCGAAGGTAGAGGTATCAGGTTCAAATCCTGTCAGGCGCAAAAGAAAAAATTTGGTGGTTATAGCTCAGTTGGTAGAGCTCTGGATTGTGATTCCAGCGGTCATGGGTTCAACCCCCATTAACCACCCCAATTTACTTAAAAAAGTATAAACAAAATAAAAAATAATTTTTTATGTTCGGCGAGTAGCGCAGCTTGGTAGCGCAACTGGTTTGGGACCAGTAGGTCAGAGGTTCAAATCCTCTTTCGCCGATCAAAATTATTTTTTATTTTTGATATTATTTTTTTAATTTCTTTACCTTGAATACTATTAGTAATAATAATTTTTTTCCAACCAAAACTCCTAGCTTTATTTGCTATTCTATTACTAATAACTAACATTATACAGTTTAATATCCAATCTTTTTTATTTTCTATTAAAAAAAAATTATATAATTCTTTTAATATTAATGTGCTTGTAATGATAATTACATCAAATTTAAAATTCTTAAATTTTTTTTCTTTTTTTTTATATTTTGAAATACTTTTATAACAATTTATAACTTTAACTTTTGCTCCTTTCATTTTAAGTTTTTTTTCTAATATATTTAAAGAAGAAAATGCTTTTAAAATAATAATTTTTTTATTATTTATTTTTTCTTTGGATATTAAATGAAATAAATTTTCACTATTCTCTTGAATTAATGGAAATTGTACATTTTTTTTAGCATGATATGCTAAGCTAATAGCTGTGCTATGTCCAATAGCGTAATAAGAAATATTATTTGGCCAAACCATTTTTTTTTCTTTTAAAAATTTAGAAGCATAAAAAACTGACTTTTTAGATAAAGCACATAGAATGTCATTCTTTTTAAAAAAATTTATTTCTTTTAAAAAAATATTTAAGTCTGGTAAAGGAAAAAAATCTATTAATGGAAAATTATAAGCTAAAATTTTAAATTTAGATAAATATTTAACTAATTTTTCTCCTTCAGAAGAAGGTCGAGTTATTAATATTTTCATATTTTTTAAAAAAATTAATTATTAACGTAAAATTTTTTTTGCTCCTTTTTTTAGTAATTCAGATGCTAATCCATAACCTATTTTTTTAGCGTCGTTTACCGAACCGATTTTCTCTCCTTTAATTATATCTTTTCCATCAAAAGAACTAATAAAAGTTCTTAACCATATTTTTTCTTTTTTTAAAATAGCATAACTTCCTACAGGAAGTTGACAACCTATCAATAATTTCTTACAGAAAGCTCTTTCAGCTTGAATTAAAATTTTACTTTTATAATGATGTATTTTTTCTAAAATAGTTATAAGATCTCTATCTTTTATTCTGCATTCAATACCAATAGCGCCTTGTCCACAAGGCGGAAGAGATAGTTCTGGAGGTATCAAATAAGAGATTCTCTTTTGTAACCCTAATCTTTTTAATCCTGCAGCAGCTAAAACAATAGCATCATATTTTCCTTTATCTAATTTTTTTAATCTAGTTTCAATATTTCCTCTTAAAGGAGAGATAATTAAATCTTGACGATAATTCATAAGTTGAAATTTTCTCCTTAAACTAGATGTACCTATTACAGCATTTTTCGGAAGTTCATTAATATTTTTATAATTCTTTGATATAAGAGCATCCAGAGGATTATCTCTTTTACAAATACAAGCTAAACTTAAATTTTTATGAATATTCATAGGAATATCTTTTACTGAATGAATAGCAATATCTGCTTTATTTTGAAGCAATGCTATTTCTAATTCTTTAATAAATACTCCCTTCCCATTGGATTTGATAAAAGAAGCATTTAAAAATTTATCACCATGAGTAATTATAGGAATAATAGTAATTAATAAATTTGGAAAAATAGAAATTAACTTTTTTTTAACATACATAGCTTGAAATAGAGCAAGAGGGCTCTTTCTAGTAGCTATCCTTATTTTTTTTTTTAATAAATTAATAGTCATTTTTTAGATAAATATTGTAAAAGTAATTTTTTATTTATAAATAAAAATTCAATTTGGTTTGAAAAACTTTATGTTTTTTAAAAAAATTTTTAAAAAAATAAAAAAAAATTTTGGAATATATAAAAAAATATTTTTTAAATATTTTTTTAATTATTTTAAATAATTTAATTTATATAAATATATAAATTTTATTTGTAAAATTTTTTAATCATTAATTACAGTATAATCAAAAATAGTTCACAAGTATTTATTTTTTTTAAAATCAAAAATTTTTTTTAGTTACAAAAAATTTATTTTTTTCGGGGTATTAAAAACATTTTTCAGTTATAGGCACCAATTTCTTTCTCTATTGATAAATAGTAATTATAATACTTAAAGAATTTAAAAAATAAATAATATAGTTTTGATAACTTTATAAATAATAATAAGAAAAAAATATGAAAATTAATTTTTCAAAAATGCATGGATTAAGTAATGATTTTGTAATAATTGAAAATATTACACAAAACGTTCATTTAGATTCTGAAAAGATTCAAGTTTTATCTAATCGTTATACAGGGATAGGTTTTGATCAATTACTTTTTGTTGAAAAATCTTTTCAATCTGGAATTGATTTTAATTATAGAATTTTTAATGCGGATGGAAAAGAAGTAGAACAGTGTGGTAATGGAGCACGTTGTTTTGCTCATTTTCTATATTTAAAAGGTTTTACAAAAAATAAAAAAATTTTAGTCAGTACAAAAAAAGGAATTTTAGTTTTAAGTATTTTAAAAAATAAACTTATAAAAGTAAATATGGGAAAACCTGATTTTAAACCGTGTAATATTCCAATATTAACTAAAAAATTTAAAAAAAAATATTCTTTATTAATTAAAGAAAAAAAAATCTATTTTGGCGCAGTTTCAATGGGAAATCCTCATTGTGTTATTTCTGTTAAAAACATTAATACAACACTTGTTAATAGTTTATCACCTTTAATACAGAAAAATAAATTTTTTCCAAATAGCGTAAATGTAGGTTTTATGGAAATTATTAATTCAAAAAAAATTAAATTAAGAGTATATGAACGAGGATCAAAAGAAACAAAATCTTGTGGAAGTGGAGCCTGTGCAGCTGTTGCTATAGGAATTAAACAAAATTTATTATTAGATAGAGTTACAGTAGAATTAATAGGTGGAAAATTAGAAATTTTTTGGAAAAAAGAAGATGGATATATATATATGGTTGGTCCAGCAGAACATGTTTATGATGGAGTAATTCATTTATAATAAATCATAATTTAGTTAAAAAAATATTAACTTATTTTTTTAAAAAAATATAAATGAAATTCATATAAATGTATTTAATAATAAAAAATTATTTACTTTTAAATTAGCAGCAATTAAGTTAGTCAATTTAATTTTTATTAATATATTAAAATTTAATTTAGGAGTTAATTTTGTTTAATTTAATCAAAAATAAAAAAGAAATAGATTTTAAATCAACATTTAAAAAAAATAAAATAATTAATTTTTCAGAAAAAAAAACACTTACATCAAAAAAAGAATTAGTAAAGAGAAACACTAAAAAATTTATAAAAATAGCATTATCTTTTTTTTTTGCTGGATTTTCTACATTTTCTATTTTGTACTGCGTACAACCTATTTTACCGATTTTTTCTAAAGAGTTTCATTTAACTCCATCACAAAGTAGTATTTCGCTTTCAGCTACTACAATAACAATGGCAATTGGAATGTTATTTACCGGATCTTTTTCAGATTTTTTTGGAAGAAAAAAAGTCATGTCGATTTCATTATTAATATCAGCTATATTAACTATTTTATGCTCCGCAGTAAATAATTGGCATGAAATAATCATTATGCGATTGTTGATAGGATTAGCTTTAAGTGGTGTTACAGCGGTAGGTATGAGTTATCTTAGTGAGGAAATCTATCCAAATGATTTATCTTTTTCTATAGGATTATATATCAGTGGAAATACTTTTGGAGGTTTTATTGGTAGATTTTTAAGTGCAATAATAGGAAATTACTTTTCTTGGAGAATAGTATTTTTAATTATTGGTTTTTTTTCTTTAATTTCAACAATAATTTTTCTTTTAATGCTACCTAAATCAAAAAATTTTAAATCAGTTTCGTTAAATTATATATCTTTTATAAATAGCTTTTTATTTCATCTAAAAGATAGAGCTTTAATAATTTTATTTATAATCGGATTTATTTTGATGGGAAGTTTTATAACATTGTTTAACTATATAGGTTATCGATTGATGGTATCTCCGTTTTTTCTAGATCCTAATTTAATTAGTTTACTTTCAGTAGTTTACTTGACAGGAGTCTATACTTCCCCAAAAGCAGGTACTTTAATAAATCGATATAATCGAAGTACAATATTAATTTTTTCTTTCTTTATTATGATAATAGGATTAATTGTTACTCAATTTAATAATTATTTAAGTATTTTTTTAGGATTAACCCTATTTTCAGGTAGTTTTTTTTCTGCACATTCGATAGCAAGTAGTTCAATAGGATATCGTGTCAAAGAAGCTAAGGGACAAGCATCTTCAATGTATTTGATTAGTTATTATTTTGGAGCAAGTATTTTAGGAACAATAGGAGGATTATTCTGGTTATTTGGATGTTGGATAGGTGTCTCTATATTTGTCTTAAACTTATTACTTATAGGCATATATTTGTCTTTTAAGTTAAAAAAGTATTAAAATTATAAAAAATAAATTTTTTGAAAATATATTATTGTAGAATATTTATAAATAAATTTTAAAAAATTAAATATTTAAAGAAAATGAATTTATTTGTAAGAATTTTTTTAAGTTTTTAAATACTTTTTTGAGGAGGATAAATATCAAATCGATATTTATTAGTAATTATAGAATTAATAACTTTTTTAGAAAAAAAAGGTGGCAGTGAACGAGGTCGTTTTATTACAATTCTATGTTTTGCATAAGAAAATGAAAAGTTTAATAAATCTATAGCATCTGAATCTTTTCCTACAAAAAATTTTAATAGGTTCATTTCTTTTTTAGATAAAGCTTTTTTTTTTATAGCAAACATAGGATCTAAATAAATAACATCTGGACGTTTTAATAAAATTTTTTTCATTCTAAAACTAGAACTATAAGAAAAAAATAATCTTTTTTTTAACCATGATCCAAATTTTAAATTATTGTAAGCCCTTTTTAATCCGTCGAACAATAATAATGCAACTATTGGATTTCGCTCAAACATATGAACTTTACACCCTAATTTAGAGAGTATAAATGCATCTTGTCCCAATCCAGCAGTAGCATCTATTATAAAAGGAAAATAATTTTTTTTAAGACCTACTGCTTTTGCTATGGCCTCACTATTTCTTGTGGCTAAATTAGCTCTATAAGAAATACTCTTCTTATTAAAATCTACACATATAGTCCCTAAATTAGAAAAATATCTATGTTTTAGTTCTATTCTTAAAGGATTAATTATTAATTTTATTAAAGATGCAGGATTATGTTTTAATTTCCATTTTTCTTTTATAAATTTTAAACATTTTTCATTAGAATTATTTTCTATATAGACCATATTTTTAGTTATTAAAAAATTTTAGATAAATGAACTTTATTTATAACATAAATATTGTTTATTTCCTAGTAAAAACTAAAAAAAATATTCTTTTTGAGAAATATTTAAAATAAAATATATAAATTTAAAATTATTTAAAATATCTGTTATTGAGATCTTGACTAAGAAAAAAAATGCGAGTAAAAGAGAATTAATCGAAAGTAAAGAAAGGATGTAAAAACTATGTCATCTATAATGGTTATTAATAAAACAAACCTTTTCGATATTAACCAAAGTAAAAATATTACGCCCGCTTCAGATAAAAAAATTTTAAATTCTGACTTAAAATTTTCTAAAGAAATTAATGAAATACGCCAAGATAAATTTAGTAACTCAGGTACGAATGTTAGTCAAATAACATACTTTCCAAAAAATACAAATATTTTTCCTCAAGGTTTTAGTTTTTTTATTGATGAAAATGATGAGTTTGATGTAACAAATATGCAAGATGAAGATTTCGATAATCCTATTTGGCAAAGTTTATCTAAAGAAATTCCATCAAAAAAAGATCCTTTTCCTAGCAATCCTTTTCAAAAATCATTTATTCATTTAAAGAATACAACTCAATTAAATAATAATTTTGTAAAAAATCTTGATAAGAATGTATCAATAACTGTGGATGGAAAAGAAATTAATGGAAATTCTCCTGAAGAGCTATTAAATAATCTTAAAAAGAAAGTACCTAATCTTTCAGATAGACAATTAATATCTAGTTATGTACAACCTTCTGTTTTTAAAAAATCTCTTGATGATTTACAAACATTAGAATCAGATTTTTCTAAATTTTTACCTACTTCTAGCAAGTTAAGTTATAAACTTAATAGTTTAGGAGATGGAAAGTATACTTTATTAGCAACGAGTATATCCCAAGTAAAATTAAAAGATTCTGAAACTTCTGATAAGGATTATACTTCTTATGGAGTTCGTGCATTTTTAACAATTTCTCCTTACGAAAATCCAACAATAAAATACTTATTTTTTATGAAATAAATTTTTATTTAATTTAAAAATAATTTATTTACAATAAATACGTACAGAACATAATTTTTATTATGTTCTGTATATTTTAGGTCTATATTTTTATAAAATTTTTTTAATATACAAAAAGGTGTTTTTATTTAATAATTATGAAAAAGAAAATTCAATGGTTCCCAAATACTTCAATTGATATTTTAATAAAACGATCTTTGATTATTTCTAAAATTCGAAATTTTTTTTCAAAATTATCTGTTTTAGAAGTAGAAACACCTATTTTAAATAAATATCCTGTTACAGATCCTAATCTTTCTCAATTTGTTTCTACTTATTTTTTACCTAATAAGGAAAAGAAATACGACTTATGGTTAAGCACTAGTCCAGAATACTATATGAAAAGATTATTAGCTGCTGGTAGTGGACCTATTTATCAAATTAGTCATAGTTTTAGAAATGAAGAAATAGGAAATTTTCATAATCCTGAGTTTACAATGCTTGAATGGTATCAACCAGGATATCTAATGCATGATTTAATTTTAGAAGTTATAAAATTATTAAAGTTAATTTTTAAATGTAAAAAAGTAGATGTTATTTCTTATCAAAATATATTTTTAAAATACTTTAAAATAGATCCTCTTTCGGTTTCAATAAAAACATTAAAAAATATAGCTAAAAAATTAGGTATTACTAATTTAATTATTTTAACAAAAAACATTAATAATTTATTAGAAATATTGTTTATGAAAAGGATAGAACCAAAAATAGGAAAAAAATACCCAATTTGCATTTATCATTTTCCTCGTGCTCAAGCTGCTTTATCCGCAATTAATATTAATGATAATAGAGTAGCAGATAGATTTGAATTCTTTTTTAAAGGAATAGAGTTAGGAAACGGTTTTTATGAGTTAACTGATGCGAAAGAACAAAAAAAAAGATTTCAAATAGATAATAAAAAAAGAATAGAGTTAGGTTTACCAAAGTCTATTCTAGATTTAGATTTTTTGAATGCTTTAGAAAAAGGAAAATTTCCTAAATGTTCAGGAATGGCTCTGGGAATTGATAGATTAATTATGTTAGCATTAAAACAAAAAAAAATTCAAGATGTTATTGCATTTGATTTAAATAAGTAAGTAAATTTTAAAATTTTTTTTTAATATATGTATAATTACCAATAATTTTCTGAAGTAATTTCTCCTGGTTTTCTTCTTAAATGTTTTTTCATATTTCTTGTTTTTTGAAGTAAAAGAATAGTTTCTTTAACCATTTCCGGATTTCCACATAACATTATATGAGAAGTTTCTTTTGTAATATTTAATCCTATTCTTTTTTCTATTAATTTATTTTCTATTAATTGAGGGATTCTACCAAATAATGAATTAGTGTTTTTTTTTCGGCTTGTAATTGAAATAAAATGAAATTTATTTTCATATTTTCTTTGAATTTTTTTTATTAAATATAGGTAATTTAAATCTTCATAGTAGCGAACAGCATAAATTAAAACAATTTTTTTAAATTGAAATACTTCTTTTTTTTCTTGTAGTATGGACAAATAAGGTCCAATTGCTGTACCAGTTGCAAACATCCAAAGGATATCTTTTTTAGGAATTTCTCTTGTAGTAAAAAAACCAAAAGATTTTTTTGAAATACTAATTTCTTCATTAACTTTTAAATTATACAAGAAAGATGTCATTTTTCCGTTTGGTACTAAAACAATATAAAACTCTAGATTAGAATTACTTGAAGAGTTTACATAAGAATAAGCACGTTGAATTCGATCGTCTTTATTTAAAAGTAGTTTAGTATATTGTCCAGGTATAAATGGAGATATAGAAGCTTTTAGTATTATGCTAAATAAATTATGATTCCATTTTTTTATTTTTAAAATTTTTGCTTTGATCCATTCTGTCATTTGATTTGCCTAAAATAATATGAAAATTTTTTTATTATTTTTTTTTTAAAAAAATAAATTTTTTTAATGTTTTTAACAGTTTAATTATAACATATAAATTAGTTTTTTTATAAAAAGTATCAAATAAAAAGAATATCAATAGATATGAAAAATAAAGAATAATTTTTATTTAGATTTTATTAAAAAATCCATCTTAATTGAATAAAAAAGATGGATTTATATAAAAAATATAAAATTTTATTTTTAATTAAATAAATTAATAAAAATTATTTTTTTAATTTTTTATAAAATAAATCTACTAAGATCTTCATTTCCTATCAGTTTATCTAGATGTTTACTAACGTAATTAACGTCGATAATAATTGATTCTCCATTCTTTTCATTGGCAAAAAAAGAAATTTCTTCCATTAATCGTTCCATAACAGTATGTAATCTACGAGCTCCAATGTTCTCCATAGATTCATTAACCTTCCATGCAGCTTCTGCTATTTTTTTAATCCCTTCTTTAGTAAAAGTTACGTTTACACCTTCTGTCTTCATTAAAGCAGTGTATTGCATAGTAATAGATGCTTTAGGTTTTGTTAAGATATTTTCAAAATCATCTATAGTTAAAGCGTTTAGCTCTACTCGAATTGGCAAACGACCTTGTAATTCTGGAATAAGATCCGAAGGGGTACATGTTTGAAAAGCGCCAGAAGCTATAAATAAAATATGGTCAGTTTTAACCATTCCATATTTAGTTGACACTGTACATCCTTCAACTAACGGTAATAAATCTCTTTGGACTCCTTCTCTAGAAATATCCAAACCAGCTGCATTATTTCGTTTGCAAATTTTATCTATTTCATCAATAAAAACAATCCCATTTTGTTCTACTGAATTAATAGCTTCTTTTTTGATTTCTTCTGGGTTAACTAATTTTGTAGCTTCTTCTTCTGTTAGTAATTTGAGAGCATCTTTGATTTTTAATTTTTTAGTACTTATTTTTTTTCCACTAATATTATGAAAGAGAGATTGTAGTTGACTAGTTAACTCTTCCATTCCAGGTGGTGCCATAATTTCAACTCCAATAGGAGTATTTGAAATATTAATTTCTATTTCTTTTTCATCTAATTTTCCTTCTTGAAGTCTTTTCCTAAAAAGTTCAATTGTAGCTGTAGGTCGAAGAGTATCTCCTGGTTTTTCCCAATTGCTTTTGGGTGTTGGAACTAATACTTCTAAAATTCTTGCTTCAGCTCTTTCTTTTACTTTTTCTTTATTAATTTCAATAACTTTTGTTTTAATTAATTTAATAGCAGTATCGGTTAAGTCACGGATAATGGAATCAACTTCTTTTCCAACGTAACCGACTTCAGTAAATTTTGTTGCCTCTACTTTTATAAAAGGTGCATTAGCTAATTTAGCTAATCTTCTAGCAATTTCAGTTTTTCCTACACCAGTAGGCCCTATCATTAAAATATTTTTTGGAGTGATCTCATGACGTAATTCATGATTTAATTGCATTCTTCTCCATCGGTTTCGAAGAGCGATAGCTACGGCTCGTTTTGCTTTTTTTTGCCCAATAATAAATTTGTTTAATTCTAGAACAATTTCTAGTGGAGTCATTTCTGACATATAGAGGATCCTACTTTTTTTGAATGTAAAGTTTTTATGGTGAAAGTATGATTAGTATAAATGCATATATTAGCAGCAATATTTAATGATTTTCTAACAATTTCTTCCGCGTTAAGACTAGTATTTTCTATTAAGGCTTTAGCTGCTGCTTGAGCATAAGGCCCTCCAGAACCAATTGCAATTAAGTCATCTTCAGGTTGAATAACATCTCCATTTCCACTAATAATTAATGAACATTCTTCATTTGCAACTGCAAGTAACGCTTCTAATTTTCTTAGAATTCGATCGGTTCTCCAATCCTTAGCAAGTTCAATGGCTGCTCTTTGTAATTGTCCTTGATACATAGATAATTTTTTTTCAAATAATTCAAATAATGTAAAAGCATCTGCTGTGCTTCCAGCAAATCCAGCGATAATTTTTTCTTTATAAAGGCCTCTTACTTTTTTAACATTACTTTTCATAATTGTATTGCCTAATGTTGCTTGCCCATCCCCACCAATAACAACTTGATTTTTAACTCTAATACTTAATATTGTAGTCACAGATCAGTCCTTTATAAAAAATAAAAATCTTTATTATAAAGAAATTTATTTTTTTATTTTTTAATAAATTAAATGTTATTAAATGTATTTTTTTTTAATTGATTTTTTTTAAATATTGTTTATTTGATTTTAACATAGTTTATGATAACAAGTTAATTTTTGAATAATTCTGGTTTTTCTATATAAATTTTTATTGAATATTTTTTTTTAAAATAAAATATATAATTTTTTATTTAAATAAAATTTTTTAATTTTTTTATTTTTAAAATATGAAATAATGATTTAATTATATTGAATGAATATTCAAATTAAATAGAAGCAATAAATACATTATTTAAATTTTTTTTATTAAAATAGTTTGCTAGAAAAAAGAAAATTATTCATAATAATTATATACAATTATTACATTAGTTTATAATTCTAACATGAAAAAGAAAATTCATCCTAACTATCATCAAATACAAGCTGTATGTTCTTGTAATAAAATTCATATTTTTTTTTCAACAATAAAAAATAATATTCAATTGGATATATGTTCAGAATGTCATCCGTTTTATACAGGAAAACAAAGAACAATTAATACTGGCGGTCGAATTGAAAAATTTAAAAAAAGATTTAATTATTCAGGAAATTAAAAAAATAAATATTTTTATATGTTTATTTTTTAAAAAAATAATATTTTTTGTTACATAGATATATTTTAAATAATTTTTTTATATTAATAGTTTAAGATATTTTTTTATAATAAAATTTTTTGGAAATTTTATTTATAAAAATAATTTTTTTTAAATTTTATACCTATATTTTTTAAAAATAGTAAAAAATTATTTTTTAGATTTTTTATTTTTCAAGATTTTTAAAAAGAGAAAAAATTAAACTATTAATAAGCTCATTTTTTTATTTATCTTAAGCAAGAAATATAATTTTTTATATCAAAGTATTTTTTTAATTAAATTTATAAAAAAAATAATTTTTTTTTTAGAGAAATTTATTTTTTATTTAAAAAAATATATATTTTTTTAAAGTTTAGTTAAAACTGATAATTTTTCAGAAAAAAATTTTATATTTTTTCATAAATTGGTTTATTATTACTAGGCGGAATAATTTACTCGTAAAATTTTCAAGATATTTTTATATTATATATTTTTAAAAATTTAAAAATAAGTAGACCAGAAATTAAAATAATTTATTTTTTATTTTTTATCTTTTTTTTTATTAGTATATAAATACTTTTTTAAAAAAGTATTTATATATTTTTATGGTAACTAGATAGTTAAATAAATGATTTTTAACGTATAAAAAATTTTTTTTTATTTATGTGAAAGGTTGAAAATATTAAGTAATTTTAAATATTAAAATTTAATTTTTTAATAAAAAAAATAAATTATATTTATTTTTTTGGAGCGGGAAACGAGATTTGAACTCGTGACCCCAACCTTGGCAAGGTTATGCTCTACCGCTGAGCTATTCCCGCTAATTGAATTTAAAAAATACTTTTTTATTTATTTTAAATAATAAATTATTTTTAATTTAAGATAATCATAATTTTTTTTTTTAGAAAAAGCAATATAATTTATTTTAAATTCGAATAAATTTTTTCCGATAATAAAAAAGTTCATTTATTGATAAATAAATATCTTGTAAGGCTATATGTTGTTTTTCCATTTTTATTTTTTTTATAAGTATAGAAGGTTTCCATCGAGCAACTAATTCTCTAATTGTACTAACATCTATACATCTATAATGAAAAAATTTTTCTAATTTTGGCATATATTCATATAAAAATCTTCTATCTTGTCCAATACTGTTTCCACAAATTGGGGAAGTATTTTTAGGAACCCATTTTTTTAAGAACTTTATCGTTTCTTTTTCTGCTTTTTTTTCATTAAAACAACTTTTTTGAACACGCTTAATTAAACCATTATTAGTATGAACATTTTTGTTCCAACTATTCATTAAAGATATTTCTTTTTGAGGTTGATAAATCGGTATCACAGGACCTTCTGATAAAATCTTTAAGTTTTTATCAGTTACTAAAGTTGCAATTTCTATAATTTTATTTTTTTTTGGATTTAGACCGGTCATTTCTAAATCAATCCAAATTAAATGAGTTTTATTTATTTTCATTTTCTATATAAAAATTTTTTTTATAAAAGTAACATTTTTTTTTTAAATTTTAAATCAATTTGTTTTTTAATAATATATATTTATTTTTAGTTCATTTTTTTTTGTTAAATGTTAATATTTTTAAAAGGAAAATTCTAAGTTATTAAAATAATAGGAATTTTTAAAATTAAAATTTTTAAATAAAAAAATTTGATTATAAGGATAAATTAATTTTATGAAAAATATTAATCCACTTGAAACTAAATCTTGGAAAAAATTAGAAGAACATTTAAAAAATATAAAAAAAATTCATATTAAAGAGTTGTTTTTTGCTGATCCTAATCGATTTAAAAATTTTTCTGCTATATTTAATAATAAAATAATTGTTGATTTTTCAAAAAATTTAGTTACAAAAAATACAATAAAATTATTGCTAAATTTAGCAAAAGAAACTTTTTTAAAAGATGCGATTAAGGAAATGTTTATAGGAAAGATAATAAATTCAACAGAAAATAGAGCAGTTTTGCATACCGCCTTAAGAAATTTTTCTAATAAACCTATTTATGTTAATCAAAAAAATATTATGTTAGATATAAATAAAAATTTAAAAAAAATGAAAATATTTTCAGAAAAAATTATTTCTGGAGAATGGAAAGGCTATACCGGAAAATCCATTGCTGATGTTGTAAATATTGGTATAGGAGGATCTCATTTAGGCCCGGAAATGGTTACAGAAGCATTAAAACCTTATAAAAACAAATTGAATATTCATTTTTTATCTAATATAGACGGAACACATGTTACTGAAATTTTTAAAAAGATTAATTTAGAGAAAACTTTATTTATAATCTCTTCTAAAACTTTTCTTACTCAAGAAACTATGACTAATGCAAATACTATTAAACAATGGTTTACAGTTTATACAAAAAAAGAAATAGATTTTCAAAAACATTTTATTGCAATTTCTATGAATATTCAATTAGCAATTAATTTTGGAATTCATGAAAATAATATATTTCCAGTTTGGGATTGGGTTGGAGGAAGATATTCATTATGGTCTTCGGTAGGTTTACCTATAATGTTATCTATAGGATATAAAAATTTTGTTAATTTATTAAAAGGAGCTTATGACATGGATCAACATTTTTTAAAAACAAAATTTAATAAAAATATTCCATTATTATTAGCACTTATAGGAATTTGGTATAATAATTTTTTTCATGCAGAAACAGAAGCTATTCTCCCTTATGATCAGTATATGCATAAATTTTCATTATATTTTCAACAAGGAAACATGGAGTCTAATGGGAAATCTGTAGATAGAAATGGTTTTTCTGTAAAATGGAAAACAGGACCTATTGTTTGGGGTGAATCAGGAACGAACGGTCAGCATTCCTTTTATCAATTAATACATCAAGGAACTAGATTTATTCCTTGTGATTTTATTATTCCTGCAATAAGTCATAATTCTATTAATGATCATCATATAAAATTAGTATCTCATTTTTTAGGTCAAACATATGCTTTGGCTTTTGGAAATAGTAATGATTTTATAAAAAAAGAGAATAGTAAAAATGACTCTTTTCATATGTTTAAAACTTGTATAGGAAATAGACCGACAAATTCTATTTTAATAAAAAAAATTACTCCTTCTACATTAGGAAGTTTAATTGCTTTATATGAACATAAGATATTTGTTCAAGGAGTTATATTAAATATTTTTAGTTTTGATCAGTGGGGAGTAGAATTAGGAAAAGAGTCTTCAAAAAAAATATTAAAACAATTAAAAAAAATAAAAATAAAAAATTCTCTTGATTCTTCAACATTAGGATTAATAAAATTTTTTAATCTTTTTAAAAGAAGAGATAAATAAAAAATTCTTTATTTATCAAGGAAATACTTTTTAAGCATCTAAATAGATAATTTAAAAAGTTTAAATATATTATTTATTTTTTAAATTTATATGATTTTTTTTTTATTTTTAAAAAAATCTATAAGATATCAAAAATGTTTAAAATATTCAGTCAAATAACAGAGTTATTTTTTTATAACTTGATAAGTTTAATGCTTGTTATAAAGTTAATAAAATTAATTAAATTTAAAATTTTTTTTAAAATTAATATTTATAGCTTTTGAAAAGAAAATTTTTTAAATTTATAAGCGATTAGCGAATATAGTTATTTTAATTAAATAATAAAAAAAAATTATTTTTTTTATATTCTATAAAAAAATAAGATCTATTTTTATAATTTTTTTTATTTTAAAAAAATATTTTATTTCTAAAAAAAATAATACTTTTACTCAAATAAATTTTAAAAATTTTAAATTCATATTAATAACAATAAGAAAATAAAAAAAAAATTTACTTAAAATTTAAATCTAAACAATTAATTTTTAATCTTAATTTTTTAGATGTTGTTTAATAAACTTATATTAATTAAAATTAGAAAAATAGTTATTTTATATAATATACACAATATCAAAGATAAAAAAATTAGTTAAAAATTAATTAATAAATTTAAACTATTTTTTTAAATAAAATTTATAGAGATTTTTTATATAAAAAAATTAATTTGGTTAATATTGCAAATATTATTAACGATAACTTTTTTAGAAATAAAAATTATTCAAAGATAATAATCTTTATAAATTTAAAAAATTTAAATTCTTTTAATTATGAAAATTTAAATTCTTTTTTATTTAAATAGTAGAGTTATGTATATGTCTATTCAAAAATTATCTTCAAAAGTAATAAATCAAATAGCAGTAGGTGAAATAATAAGAGAACCCGCTTCTATAGTTAAAGAATTATTAGAAAATAGTTTAGATGCAAAAGCAGATCAAATTTTTATTGAAATAAAAAAAGGAGGAATAAGTTCAATTAGTGTAATTGATAATGGATTTGGTATTCATAAAAAAGATTTAATTAATGCTATTTCTTCATATTCAACTAGCAAAATTATTTCTTTGGATGATTTATATAATGTTAGTACTTTTGGATTTAGGGGTGAAGCATTATTTAATATGTCCCTGGTATCTCGCTTAGAACTAATTTCTAGAACTAATGTTCAGAAAGAGGGTTGGAAAATATACTTGGATGCAAATAAAAAAAGTAGTTTTTTAATGCAACCTTTATCGCATTCAGTAGGTACAACTGTAACAATATTTGATCTTTTTTATAATTTTCCTGTTCGAAGAAATTTTTTAAAGAAAGAAAAAACAGAATTTTTAAAAATTTTAAAAATAGTAAATATTATAGCTTTGTCTCAAAGTAACACTACTTTTATATTAAAGCATAATAAAAAATTAATAAAAGAATACTTAGTTAACAATAAAAAAAATACTAAAGAAGAAAGAATAAAATCCGTTTTAGGAAGAGTTTTTTTTAAAAGTTTATTAAAAATTGAATTTCAAGAGAAAAGAAACAAATTATTTGGTTGGATTCAGAACCCTACATGTAAAAACATACAGTACGGTAAAAAAAATCGATTTTTATATGTTAATGAACGTTTCATAGATTCTCAAAAAATAACTGCTTTATTAAAAAAGATTATCAAAAAAATTACAGGATGTAATTTTTTACATATTTCCTACATTTTATATTTACAGATACCTAGTAATTTAGTTGATGTAAATTATCATCCTACTAAAAATGAAGTTTTATTTAATAATTCATTTAAAATTTATGATTTTTTTTATAATTCCATGTTTTTTTTTCTAAAAAAACAAAGCAATAATTTTTTTTATTTTTCAAAGGTAAATAAAAAAAATATAGTTGAAGAAAGATTTATATATAAAAAAATTATTAAAAATAAGGAATATACGAATACAAAAAAATTTATTGACTATAAAAATTTTTGTTTATCTTCTTTCCAAGAAAAAAAAACTAGAAAAAAAATGATATTTTCTTTTGGAAAAGTAATAGCATTTATTAAAGAGTATTATGTTCTTATTGAAAAAAATGAAAATTTTTTTTTAGTTTCTTTACCAAATATCCAATCAATGATAATTAAAAAAAAGATAATTCATGGAAATTTTTATGATTTTAAGAAATTTTTTTTAAAGTTTCCTAAAAAAATATTTTTTCTTATAAAAATAAAAAAATTAATTATAAATTATCAAAAATTACTTTTTAAATTAGGGTTTAGTTATTCAATACATTCCAATTTTATTGAAGTACAATCTGTTCCTAAATTGTTACAAGATGCTAATTTATTGAATTTAATAATTAGTTTTTTTTTATTTTTAGAAAGAAAAAAGAATATTACAGATATTAAAATAATTAATTATTTTGTATTTTTAATAAAATTAGAAGTTAAATGCTGGGGGAAAGAAAAAATGTATAGTATTTTACAAAAAATAGAGAAGAATAATTTAATCATTTCGAATATTTCTTCTGAAAAATTTTTACAAAATATTAATATAAAAACAGCTTTGTCTATTTTTGAAAATGAAAATTAATAATAAGTGTTTTAAACAACCTACGTTAATTTTTTTAATGGGACCAACTTGTTCAGGTAAAACTAAATTAGCTATTAAATTATCAAAGTATTTTCCAATGGAAATTATTAGTGTAGATTCTGGATTAATTTATAGAGAAATGAATATCGGAACGGCAAAACCAAACACAAAAGAATTGTCTCAGGTCCAACATCACTTAATAGATATAAAAGATCCTAACGAATATTATTCAGCAGGTGAATTTAGAAACGATGCTTTAAAAAAAATAAAAGAAATCTTAGCAGCTGGAAAAGTTCCTGTTTTAGTTGGGGGAACAATGTTATATTTTAAAGTATTAAGTAATGGAATAGCAGTTCTACCTTCATCAAATAATGAAATAAGAAATTTTTTATTGAAAAAATCGGAATGTTTTGGTCATAAATACTTACATAATTTTTTAAAATTGGTAGATCCTGATTTATCTATTCGTTTACATCCAAATGATAAACAACGAATATTAAGGGGATTAGAAGTTTTTCTGTTAACTGGAAAGAAAATTTCCGAGTTACAAAAGTCTACTATTTCAAATTTTCCATATGAAGTTATACAGTTTTCTATTTTTCTTTCTGAAAAAAAAGAATTAAGAACAAGAATTGAACTTCGTTTAAAGCATATGATCGATGTAGGATTTGAAAAAGAGGTTAGAAATTTATTTTTAAGAACAAATTTAAATAAAAACTCTCCGGCTATTCGACGTATAGGATATTCTCAAATGTGGGATTATATAGAAGGGAAAATTACTTATAAAGAAATGAAAAAAAAAATAATTTTAGCAACATTACAATTAGCAAAGCACCAGATTACTTGGTTAAAAAAATGGAAAAATTTATACTGGATTGATAATTTTGATGAAAATTTATCAATTAATAAAATTTTAGACGTTTTTTTACGTTAAAAATTATTAATTTTAAAAAGTTAATATTCTCATATTTTAAGTTAAATTCTTTTAATGAAAATTATTATTTTCAGTAAATAAATGTAATATTAATTAATGTTAATAACATTATTTTTTAATATTATCAAAATAATTTGATAATTTTAATGGAGTATGAATATGGTCTGGAAACAGCCAATTAACAAAATTTTTAATAAGGATCTGTTAGTTGAGAAAAAAGATAAAAAAAATAGTCAAAATTATATTTTTGAAAAAAAAAATAACTTTTTTAATTTTTTTTTCAAGAATAAATTTGTGAAAAAAAAATCTACTTTAGATTTAAATTCATATAAAATTACTAATAAAAATAATAATTTTTTATCTTTTTTTTTAATTTTTCTTGTTCTTTTTTGGATTGTATCTAGTTTTTATATTATTTCAGAATCTGAAAGAGGTGTGGTGACAAATTTTGGAAAATTTACCTATATTGCTAAACCTGGTCTAAATTGGATCCCAAAATTTATTGGTAATATTTTTCCAGTTAATATTAAAGAAATAAAAACATTTTCTTCTACAGGATTAGTTTCTACTACGGATGAAAATGTATTAAATGTAAAAATTAACGTACAATATAAAATTGTTAATCCTAAAAATTATTTATTTTCTGTTGTTTCACCTGATAGTACTTTTAAACAAGTTGCAAATAGTGTGTTATTCGATACAATGAGAAATTGTAGTACTTACCAGATTTTATTTAAAAAAAAAACATTAATAGATAAGAAAATAAAAAATAAAATTAGAAAAATAACTAAAAATCAAAAGTTAGGAATTAAAATACTAAATATAAATTTTTGGATTATTTCATCTCCTTATGAAATAAGAAACATTATATCAAAAGTATTTACTGCGGAGAAAGAAAAACAAGAAGATATTAATCAGGCAAAGAAATACTTTATACAAAAACAGTTTAACAGCAGTATCAATGAAAAAAAAATTTTAGAACAAGCAAAAGAATATAAGAAAAAAATTTTTTTACAAGTTAAAGAAGAAATAAATTATTTTTCTAAAATTTTTTTAATTTATAAAAAGTCAAAAGAAATGGTACAAATTCATTTGTATAGTAAATTTATAGAAAAAATATTTTCTCACTCAAAAAAAATATTTATAGATAAAAAAAGTGATAATTTTTTTTTATCTTTAGATAATTTATACTCAATTAATAATAATTTTTTTGAAAAAATAAGAAAAAATAAAAAAATTAGATCATTCAAAAATAAATTTTTTTCTTCAAATATAAAAAAAAAAATAAGAGGAAGTAGTAAGAATCTATATATATTAAAAAATAATATATTAGAACAACGCAGAATAAATTCTTTACGAAAAAATATTTTTTAAAATTTAAGAGAAAAATAATGAGAATATATAAAATGTTATTTTTTTTATTTTCTTTCTTTTTAATTTTTTTTTCTTTTTCTTTCTTTATTATACATGAAGGAGAAAGAGGAATAATTTTTCGGTATGGAAAAATAATAAGAAATGACTTTAATAAACCAATAATTTATAAACCCGGTTTACACGCTATAATTCCATTTTTAGAATCTGTTCAAATTTTAGATTCTCGTATTCAAACATTAAATAATTATCAAGATCATTTTTTTACCAAAGAAAAAAAAGAAATTTTACTTAGTTCTTCTATAAAATGGAAAATAGATAATTTTAGCAGATATTATTTTTCTACAAGAGATAGAAATAAATTTCAGATAGAAAATTTTTTAAAAAGAAAAATTAAAGATAAATTATGTTCTGAAATAAATTTATTAAGTATTAAAAATATTAATTCTAATTTACCTAGAATTTTAGGGAAAAATTTTAAATTTAATAAAAATATTAATAAAAAACTTAATTTTAATCGCTATTTAAGCAATGGGAAAAGAAATAGCAATCTGAATGTTTTTTTTAAAACAAAAATAATAGATAAAAGCATTAATCAGTTAGGAATAAAAATTATTGATATTTATGTAAAAAAAATAGAATTTCCCAAAAGTTCTTTTGTTTTAATGTATGACTTATTTTTTAAAAAAGAACAAAAAATAGCAATAAATAAAAGATTAAAAGGAAAAAGAGAATCAAAAAAAATTAAATTATTAGCTAATTTTTTATCGAAAACTACTATTTCTAATGCTAAAAGAAAAGCACTTTTTATTAAAAAAAATGCAGAATTAAAATCAGAAAAACTATTTTTTAAAATTTTTAGTCAAGATGTAAATTTTTATGCTTTTATTCGTAGTTTAAAAGCCTATGAAAATAGTATTAAAAATACTAAAAATGTTATAATTATTAGTACGGAAAATAATTTTTTTAAAAATATACGAAATATTTTAAAAAAAATTAATAAATAAAATTTAGAAAAATTTTTTTTAATAATAAAATTTAAAGTACATAGTTTTTATATAAAATATGTGTATTTTATATGAGAGAATTTATGAATAAAACAATAGTAATTTTAGGAACACAGTGGGGAGATGAAGGAAAAGGGAAAATTGTTGATTTTTTAACTAAAAACGTAGATTTTGTCGTTCGGTATCAGGGAGGGAATAATGCAGGACATACTTTAATAGTAAATAAAAAAAAAATAATATTACATCAGATACCTTCTGGAATTATACATAAAAATGTTATTTCTATAATAGGAAATGGAACGGTGATATCACTTGTTTCATTAATAAAAGAAATAAAAATGTTAGAAAAAAATAATATATTTCCTAGAGATAGAGTATATATTTCTCCATATGCATCATTAATACTTAATTATCATATAGCTATGGATTTAGCACGTGAAAAAAAATTAAATTCATCTGCAATTGGAACAACAGGAAAAGGTATTGGCCCTGCTTATGAAGACAAAGTATCACGTATGGGCATAAAAGTTTACGATTTAAATAATTTACATGTATTAAAAATAAAAATTAAAAGAGCATTAAATTATTATAATTATCAATTAGTTAATTTTTATAAAGAAAAACCTATTGATTATAAAACTACTTTTAATGAATTAGCTGAATCAGCAGATTTAATACTTTCAATGGTTAAAGATGTTCCAAAAATTCTTTATAAAGCTATAGAAAATAAAAATTCTATAATATTTGAAGGTGCACAAGGAACATTATTAGATATAGATCACGGAACATATCCATATGTAACATCTTCAAATAGTACGGTTGGAGGAGTTTGCACAGGCACAGGTATTGGTCCTAAAGCTTTAGATTATATTTTAGGAGTTAGTAAAGTTTATATGACCAGAGTTGGTTTAGGTCCTTTTTTAACAGAAGTCTTTGATGAAATCGATAATTATTTTTTTATCAAAGGAAATGAATCTGGTTCAACTACAGGAAGAAGAAGAAGAACAGGTTGGTTAGATATTGTCTTATTAAAAAAAGCTATAAAAATTAATTCATTAACAGCGTTATGTTTGACAAAATTAGACGTTTTAGATGAACTACAAGAAATTAAAATTTGCGTAGACTATAAAATTTCTAATGTTAATTCTTCTGTTAAAAAAAATAGTTTTCTTTTTCTATATAATACATTAGAGAATATAATTCCTGTTTATGAAATTTTGCCTGGTTGGAATACATCGACAGCAGGTATAACAAGTTTTGATTCTTTACCTATTTTAGCACAAAGATATATTAATAGAATACAAGAATTAGTTGGAATTCCTATAGATATTATCTCTACTGGTCCTTCTAGAAATGACACAATTGTTTTAAGAAATCCATTCAAAGTATAATTATAATTTTTATAAAAATATAAACTTGATAAGAGTAATTTTTTTTTTAAAAAAAAATTATTCTTATTTTTCAGAAAATTTTTTTTTAAATGTTAAATTTAAGGTCTTTTAAAAAAATAATTTTATTAAATGGAAATATAATGATTAAAAAAAAAAAATATTAAACTGGATTATTTTTCATCAAAAAATAATTAATTTTAATAAATTGTTATTTAGTTTGAATTTAAGTTCACAATTAAAAAAAGAATTTTTAATTTCTCCTATTACATTTATAAAAAAAAATAATAAAGTACTACTTTTTTTTTATAAAAAAAAAAATTTGATAAGTCTATTAAAACCAATTGAAGGAAAAATAATAGGAAATAAAGATGGATATGGATTTTTAAAAACATCTTTTTTTGATAAAGATTTTTGGATTTCTAAAGAACAAATGAGTTCATATATACACGGAGATATTGTTTTAATACGTTTCGTAAAAATTAGTTGGAATAAAAATAATAAAATCAAAATAATAAAATTATTAAAACCTAATATTTCAAATATTATAGGAAAGTATTGTATAAGAAAAAATTCTGTTTTTGTACGTCCATATGACGAAAAATTTAATTTTAAAATTTATATTTCCCTTAATAACAGAAATAATAATTTAAGTAATTCAATAGTATTAATAAATTTAACTCAAAGACCAAGTAAAAATAAAAAAGCTATAGGAAAAGTAATTCAGATATTAGGTAAAAATATAAATATTTCTTTAATTAAAAAAATAGTATTACAAACATATAATGTACCTTTTTTATGGTCTAAAAAATTAGAACCAGAATTATTTTTATTAGAAAAAAATAATTTAACTCAAAAAAGTAAAAATCACATAGATATGACGCATTTGCCTCTAATTACTGTAGATGAAGAAAATGCAAAAGATTTTGATGATGCTATTTTTTGTAAAAAAAATAAAAATTCTGAATGGATTTTATACGTAGCCATATCTGATGTAAGTCATTACATTAAAGAAAATAGTATTTTGGATAGAGAAGCATTGAATCGTGGAAATTCTATTTATTTTCCAACTAATGAAGTTATACCAATGTTCCCAGAAAAAATTTCTGAAGATTTATGTTCTTTATTACCATATAAAAAAAAACTTGTTTTAATTTGTGAAGTAACAATAAGTGAAAATGGAGAGTTAATTAATTATAAGCATTATAAAGCTAAAATTAATTCTTTTGCGAGATTAACTTACACTGAATTAAATAGTATTTGGAAGGGCAATAAAATTTTATCTAAAAAATACAGTAATATCATTGAACATCTTTTAAATTTATTTACATTTTATAATGTTTTAAAACGTTTAAAATTATTTAAAGATAGTTTATTTTTAGATAGGGTCGAGCCTAAATTTATTTTAGATAATTATTTAAAAATAAAAAAAATTAATTTTTTCACAAGAAATAAAGCTCACAAATTAATTGAATTATGTATGTTGACAGTCAATGTTGTTTCAACATATTTTATTTTAAAAAATAAATCTAAAGCTTTATTTAGAGTTCATGATAAACCTAGTGAAGAGAATTTATTACGGTTTAAAAAAATATTGCTATCATTTAAATTAGATTTAATAAAAAATAAGCGTCTTACTCATAATGATTACTTAAATTTTTTAAAAAAAATTAAATTTCATTCTGATAAAGATATAATTCAAACATTTTTTATGAGAGCTATGAAACAAGCGAAGTATAGTATTGTTAATATAGGACATTTCGGATTAGCTTTATCAGGGTACGTACATTTTACATCTCCTATTAGGAGATATCCTGATTTATTAATACATCGAATAATTAAAAGTTTAATATCAAAAAAAAGTTATACTTTTTTAAATAAAAATAATTTAGAGAATCTTGCTAATCATTGTTCTATTACAGAAAGAAGAGCTGAAACTGTAACTAAAGAGATTTTAGAATGGATGAAATATGAATTTATAAAAGATCATAAAAAAAAATCTTTTGTAGCTATTATATTTAATATTTTAAAAGATAGAATTTTAATTCGCTTGAATAATTTATTTATTGATGGTTTTATAAATATTAAAAATTTTTCTAATTTAGATTATATCTATAATAGTAAGAAAAAACAAATAATAGAAAAAAATACAAATAAAGTTTATAGTTTAGGTAGTAAATTGATAGTAAAAATATCAGCAATTCGTTCAGAAGATAGACGAATTCAATTCGATATAGTATCATAATTATTGCTATCTTTTTTTACAAAAATAAACATGATTTAAATAACTAGTCTAATTAATTTAAATTAATTTTAATAAATTATTAATGTCAGTTATCAATAAGGATTATTTAATGAGATATTATGAAGTTATATTTATGATTCATCCAGATCATAGTGAAAAAGCTAAAAACATTATTAATGATTATGTTATGTTAATCAAAAATAATAAGGGGAAAATACATCGGTTAGAAGATTGGGGAAGAAAACAATTAGCCTATGCTATAAATAAATTACATAAAGCTCATTATGTTTTAATGAACATAGAAGTAAAACCTAAAATTATTTCTAAAATTGAATCTAGTTTTAGATTCAGTGATTCAATAATACGCAATATAATAATAGCAATGAAGAATGTTATTACGGTACCATCTCCTATGATGAAATTAAATGATGAAATAAAAGAAAAAAATGAAAATAATAAACAGTCAATATCATCATCGATTTCTTCTTTTAAAAATAAAAAAAATATTTAATTTAAAAAAATAAATTAAAAATTTATTATAAGTAGGATTAATTGCTTGGTTGAGGTATAATTTAGATGAATTTAAATTAAAAAAAACTTTTTTTTGGAGATGCTTATTTATGGCCCGCTATTTTCGTCGTCGAAAATTTTGTCGATTTACAGCAGAAGGAATTAAAGAAATTGATTATAAAGATGTTTCTTTATTAAAAAACTATATTACAGAAAGTGGAAAAATAGTTCCTAGCAGGATTACAGGAACTAAAGCAAAATATCAAAGAAAATTATCAAAAGCTATTAAAATAGCTAGATATCTTGCATTATTACCGTATACTGATCATCATCAATAATAATTATAAAAAGTAGAAAGGATATTTTTTCGTGAAAGTTATTATTTTATCTAGATTAGATAATCTAGGAAATATTGGAGAAATTGTTAAAGTCAAACCAGGATATGCAAGAAATTTTTTAATTCCAAATGAAAAAGTAGTATTAGCTACCAAGAAAAATATTGAAAAATTCCGAGTTTCTAAAATAGAGTTAAAAAATAGAATAGCTAAAAAGTTTGAATTAGCTAAGCTAAGAGGCGAAAAAGTAGATAAAGTTAGATCATTAACTATTTTTTGCAAAGCTAGTTCAGAAGGAAAAGTATTTGGTTCTGTTACTGCTAGAGACATTTCAAAAAAATTAATATCTTTAGGAATTGAAGTAAACAAAAAAGAAATTCAATTATCTGACGGTTCTATCAAAAAAATCGGGGAACATTCAGTAGTTTTTAAACCTCATAAAGAAATTTCTATAAATCTCAAAGTAAATGTTGTTTCACTTGAAGATTCTAAAAAAAATAAATAAATATTTTTATATTTTCTTAAAAATAATTTTTTTAAAATTAAAAAATTTTGTTCAGGAAAAATATGCTTTCTAAAATTTCTAAGATATTGTTCTATTCTGGAGATATTGCTATGAATTTTTATAATCAAAAAGAAAAAATTATAATTGAATATAAAAATGACAAATCTCCAGTTACAAATGTAGACATTCGGATTAATGAATTATTATTAGAACAATTAAAAAAAATAACTCCAGAAATACCTTGTTTATCTGAAGAAACATTATTAAACAATAAGATTAGGAAAAATTGGAAAAAATATTGGTTGATTGATCCATTAGATGGAACTAAAGAATTTTTAAATAAAAAAAAAGAATTTACAATTAATATAGCGTTAATCGAAAATGAGGTTCCAACATTAGGTATGATTTATTTACCTTTTAATAAAACTTTATATTTTGGTTATAAAAATGTTTCCTGGAAAGAAAGAAATGGTTGTAGAAAGATTATTCAATCAAAATCTACACATAATTCTCAATTAAAAACAATTTTAGTAAGTAGATCGCATCCTGATAAAGAATTAAATAAATATTTAAAAACTGTAAAAAATTTTAAAATAAAAAAAGTAGGTTCTTCTTTAAAATTTTGTCTAATTGCAGAAGGAAAAGCACAAATTTATCCTCGATTTGGAAGAACAGGAATTTGGGACACTGCAGCAGGTCATGCTATTGCTTTATTTTCTGGGGCTACAGTTACGATGTGGAATAAAAAAGAACTTCGATATTTATTAAATAATGATTCTTTATATAATCCTGGTTTTATAGTTTCCAGCTTACTAATTTAAAAAAATATTTTTTAAAAAATATTATTATGAAAAAAATTAATGTAATTATTCTAGACTCTAGAATTGGAAAAACAATTCCTATTCCAAAATATGAAACAAAAGGTTCAGCAGGGTTAGATTTAAGGTCTTCCTTTAAAAAAGAAGTAATTTTGTTACCTAATAAAACTATTTTATCTCCTACAGGAATAGCGATTTATATTAAAGAAAGTTTAATAACAGCAATTATTCTACCTCGATCTGGATTAGGGCATAAAAATGGTTTAGTTTTAGGAAATTCTATTGGTTTATTAGATTCAGACTATCAAGGAGAGTTAAAGATTTCATTATGGAATAGAAGTAAAAAATCTTTTTCTATCACTCCTGGTATGAGAATAGCTCAATTAGTTTTTTTACCAATAATTAAAGTTAAATTTAAGATAATAAGTAAATTTAATAATATTACAGAGAGAGGTAATAAAGGATTTGGACATACTGGAGAAAAATAAAAAAATAAAGAACTCAAAAATTATACAATTTTTTTAAAAAAAATATTTTTAATGAAAATGATATAAATACTTAATAAACATATATTTTTTTAAATATTAAATACGCAAATTGAAAAAAAATAAAAATTTTATTATATTTTATAATATAACTTTTTTAAGTTAACTAAATAAAATTGATATATATATCAGTATTTCTTAATTTAAAAAAAATATATAATTTATTGTATCTTATAAATTAATATTATTGGCCCTTGCTGGGTTTGAACCAGCGACCAAGCGATTATGAGTCGCGTGCTCTACCACTGAGCTAAAGGGCCTTTTCTTTAAGAAAAATCAGTTTATTTACAAATGATAGTATAGTACAGTATTTATAATTGTTCAAAGTTTTTTTTAATGAATTTGAAAATATTTTGTATAAAATTTTTGACAAAAAAAAAAAATACTGCGATAATAAATAAATTCCTCTGTAGTTCAGTTGGTAGAACGGCGGACTGTTAATCCGTATGTCACTGGTTCGAGCCCAGTCGGAGGAGAAAAAAATAGTATTTATTTAATAGATAAGGTTAAAAAGAAATACATTTTTTACTTTTAATAGAAAAATATATGTATAAAAAAAAAAAAAAATATCTAAATTCATTTGTATTTTACGATTATGAAACATTTGGAACAAACCCTGCATTAGATAAACCATGTCAATTTGCTTATATTCGAACAGATTTTAATATGAATCATATATATGAATCAGAAACCTTCTATTGCTATCCTCCTATAGACTATCTTCCAGATCCAAATGCATTGTTAGTTACTGGAATTTCACCAAAAGATACTTATCATAAAGGTATGAACGAATTTTACTTTTCTAAAAAAATATTTGATATTTTTAATCAACCTAATACTTGTATAGTTGGTTTTAATAATATATCTTTTGATGATGAAATAACAAGAAATATATTTTATAGAAATTTGCTTGATCCTTATGAATGGAGCTGGAAGAATGGAAATTCTAGATGGGACATTATTAATGTTGTAAGAACATGTTTTGCATTACGACCTGAAGGAATAGTATGGCCAAAAAATTCTGTAGGATTAAATAGTTTTAAGTTATCTGATTTAACAAATAGTAATAATATTAAACATAAAAATGCTCATCAAGCATTTTCTGATGTTATGGCTACCTTTAAATTAGCAAAGTTGATAAAAGATAAAAAAAAAAGGTTATTTTCTTTTTTATTAAAAAATAGATTTAAGGAAAATTTAAAAAGAATAGTAGATATAAAAGAAAATACACCTATTATTTATGTTTCTAGTTTTTTTGGAGCAAAAGAAAACAATTTTAGTATAATAGTTCCTATTTTCTGGAATATTAATAATTCGAATTCATTTATTGCTATTAATTTAATGTCTGATATTAAGAAATTAATTTCTTTTATTAAAAATAAAGAATTAAAAAAAAATAATTTACAATGTTTTTTTTCAAATGGAATAATATCTGTTTATACAAATAAATGTCCGGTTTTAGTCCCTATTAACGTGTTATCACCAACAGATATTATTAGATTAAATATAAATTTGAAATTGTATAAAAAAAATTTAATGATATTAAAAAAAAATAATTATTTTAAAAAAGAAATTAAAAATTTTTTCTTAAAAATTGAATTTTTTTCTTCTAAAAATGTTGATTTGCAGATTTATGATTCTTTTTTTAGTAATCGAGATAAAATTTTAATTAAAAAATATCGAGAAAATTTTTTTAATATTTCTGATATTAATTACCAACATTTTCAAGATCCTAGAATTAAAGAAATTATTTTTCGATGTAAAGCTAGAAATTTTCCTCATATGTTAAGTAATAATGAAAAAAAAGAATGGAAATTATATTGTATTCAGTTTTTTAAAGAAAATAATATAAAATTGTATATAGAAAATATACATCATTTAATTATTTTAGAAAAAAAAAATCAAAAAAAAGTTATTTTATTAAAAAATCTTCTAGAACATGTTGCTAATCTAGTTAAGTTTTTAATAGCTACGTAATAATATAATTTTTTGATAAATTATCTTTATTTTTTAAATAAAAACTTAAGCATATATGCTTCTATTTTTTTTCGATGATTAATATTAAACATATTTAGTTTTTTTTCATTAATTATTTTGGTTTGTTTTTCTATCCATTTTTCCCAGGCACATTGAGAAATTTCATCGAAAATTTTTTTTCCTAATTTTCCTGGATATAATTGAGAATTTTGTTTTTTTTTATTTTTTTGAAAATATGAACAAAATATTTTTTTTGACATATAATTTCTTTTTTTAATTTTTAAGTTAATTTTGAAAAGTATTTTTTTAATATTTTTTCAGTAGGTTTAGGAATTCCAATATATATTGGTTTTTCGGTATTATACCAGATATAATTTTTTGTATCTAATAAATCAAATTTTTCTGAAATAAAAAAAAATATTGGAAAAATTTTAATTTTAAAATGTGTAAAACTATGGATAAAACTACTTTTTTTTTCTTTTTTTATTATTTTTACATTATTTTTTTTTATCCATTTTTCTATTTCTATTTCTGTTTTAAAAATTGGAAAAGAAAATAAGTCTCCCCAAATTTTTTTGGACTCTATCTTTTTTAAAATTGTAAATTTTTTGTATTTAATAATTAAAAAAAAATATTTTTTAGGATTAATTTTCAATTTAATCTTATTAATTTTTTTTTTCAAGAAATTACTGTCATTGTACGAAAAACATTTTAATGATATAGGACAAATATAACACTTTGGTTTGTTTGGAGTACATATAGAAGATCCAATATCCATTAAACCTTGATTAAATTGTCGAGTATGATATATCGGAGTAATTTTCTGTATTAAAATCCATAATTTCATTTCTATTTTACTTCTTAAGGTGACATTATTAATTTGGTAATACCTATTTAAAATTCGTTTGACATTACCATCTAGTATAGAAAAACTAAACCCAAAAGATAGGGATAAAATAGCACCTGCCGTAGTTTTTCCTATTCCTGGTAATTGTATTATTTCTGTAAAGTTATCTGGGAAAATCCCGTTATATTTTTTTTTTATTAATTTAGCAGATTTATATAAATTTTTTGCTCGAGCATAATATCCTAGTCCGCTCCAAAAATATAATATTTGATTTAATTTACTTTCTGCTAATTTATTAATAGTTGGAAATGCTTTTATAAATTTTTCAAAATATGGAATTACAGTGTTTACTTTAGTTTGTTGTAACATAATTTCAGAAACCCATATTCTATATGGAGTTCTTTTTTTTTGCCAAGGTAAATTTTTTCTTCCGTTTAAGTGGTACCAGTTCAATACTAATTGAGAAAAAATCAAATTTAAATATTCCTTATTTTAGATTAATGTAGTCTAATATTAATTTAATTAAATTTAAAGTTAAATATTTTTTTAAATTTAAATAAAAAAAATTTTGGTGAAATATGAAAAATGATATTTTTATAAAAAAATATGAGAAAAAAGAAATTTTTTTACGAAAAATTCAAAGTTTTGTAATAAGAAGAGGAAGAATCACAAAATCTCAAATAAGAGCAATAAATAATTTATGGCCTAAATTAGGGGTAACATTTGAAAAAGATTCTTTTGATATAAAAAAAATATTTTTAAATAATAATCCTATTATTCTAGAGATTGGTTTTGGTACTGGTAAATCTTTAGTTGAAATGGCAATAAAAAATCCAAAAAAAAATTTTTTAGGAATAGAAGTGTATGAATCAGGAATAGGAAATTGTTTAAAATATATTGATAAACAAAATGCAAAGAATGTAAAAATTATTTTTCATGATGCTATAGAAGTATTGAATAATATGATTCAAAAAAAAACTTTTTCAAAAATTCAAATTTTTTTTCCTGATCCTTGGGAAAAAAAACGTCATAAAAAAAGAAGAATGATAAATATTAATTTTTCTAAAACTATTCATGCAAAATTAATTATAAATGGAACAATTCATATCATAACTGATAGTCAAACATACGCTGAAGAAGTTTTGCATATATTTAATAATTTTTCAGGATTTATAAATCTATCAAAAGATCAAAAATATATGAAAAGATCTAAAGATAGACCTATAACAAAATTTGAAAAAAAAGGAATTTCTTTAGGAAATACTATTTTTGAATTAATATTCAAACGTGTTAAATAAACAGTTTTTCATAAAATTTATTTTTTTTAAAAAAATAGATTAATTCTTTAAATTAACAAAATTCTTCTAATAAATCATTTAAAAAATTTTTTCCTTTTTCAGTAGTTATCCAGAAACTTGAATTTTCTATTAAATATTTCTTATTTATTGCATTTTTAATGATTAAAGAAATATTTTCTTTATTTAATCCTGTTTTTTTATAGAATTCTTTTTTATTAATAGGTTTCATTAATCGTAATACATTCATAAAATATTCAAGTAAGATATCTTTTTTAGAAAGTTCTTTTTTCTTATCAATATATGATCCATTCATAAATTCTAGTATTTTTTTTTGTTTAGAGATTCTAATAATTTTCCCATTATCTAGAGTAACTTTACTGTGTGCTCCACATCCTATTCCTAAATAATCTCCGAATTCCCAATAATTTAAATTATGTAAACAAGGATTTTTTTTAAAATACGAAGATATTTCATATTTTTTATAACCTGAAGAAATAAGAATTTCTTCACCTTTTTTGAATATTTTATCTATTGTATTTTCATTTGGAAATTTATGATTAACATAAAAAAAATTTGTATTAGGTTCTATCATTAATTGATACCAAGAAATATGAGAAGGATTAAATGAAATTGCTTTTTGTAAATCAAAAATTGCCATTTCTAAAGTTTGATTTGGTAAACTATGCATTAAATCAAAATTTATATTATTAAAATTAGCTATCTTAGCAATTTTTATAGAATTTTTAATTTCTTTTATAGAATAATTACGATTCAAGTAATTTAAACTATTTTTTTTAAAAGATTGTATTCCAATAGATAATCTATTTATTCCAGCATTTTTATATTCAAAAAATTTTTTACTTTCAACGGTAGTTGGATTTGCTTCTATAGTAATTTCAGCATTTTCTATAACGTCAACATTTTTTTTAATTTCTTTTATTAAAAAATTTATACTTTTTCCGCTAAATAAACTAGGAGTTCCACCACCGATAAAAATCGTATTTATTTTTCTAGAATTTATTAAAGGTATATTTTCTTTTAAATCTTGCAAAAGATGATAAATATATTTTTTTTCTGGAAGCAATTTTTTTTTCTTTTTAAATGAGTGAAAATCACAATAAGGACACTTTTTAATACACCATGGAATATGGATATATAAACTAATAAAAGATAATTTTTTCATCTTGATAATATTTAAATTTATATTTTTAATTTTTTTTAAGGAATATTTATATTAAAACTAACGAAGTTAAATAATATATTAAATATATTAATACGATAATTTTAAAAATTTTTAATATACAAAGAATGTAATTTAATAAAATAAATTAAATAAAAAAAAACTAATTTTTTTTAACTTTTTGTAAAGAAAAATACCAACTTTCTAAAATTAAAGCTGCTGATAAAGAATCAATTTTCCCCTTTTTTAGTGCTTTAAAACCACCGTTATTAAATAAATAATTTTTTGCTTCTATAGTTGTTAAATATTCATTGTGTAATTGAACTTTTAATTGAAATTTTTCTTTTAAAATTTCAACAAATTTTTTTATTTTTTTAGTTATATTTTGTTTTTTTTTATTTTTATATATAGGTAAACCGACAACAATCATACTAGGTTTCCAACAATTTATTAACTTACGAACAGAATCCCAATTTGGATAATTTTTTTTGCATTTTAAGTGTTTTAAAACTTTTGTTGTATGGAATAGTGTTTCTCCAACAGCAACACCTATAATTTTAGTTCCAAAATCAAACGATAGTACTATCAATTAAATAATTATCCTTATTTTAAAAAATTAATGAATATATATTCTTTTTAAATTTAATTGTTAATGTTAATTAAAAAAACAAATTAATTTTTTTTAGTTGAAATAAATTGTTAATTTTTAATTAATTATTTTTTTTTCAATAAAATGAAATAATTTTTGGGTAATAGAAATTTTAGAGAAATTTTCAATCTGACAAATCCCAGTTGGGCTGGTAATATTAATTTCAATTAATTTATTTCCAATAACATCTAGTCCAACAAAAAATATTTCTTTTTTCTTTAAAAAAGGTAATACACAGTTAGCAATTATATAATCTTGAGAAGTTAATTTATTAACTTTCCCTATACCTCCAACAGCTAAATTTGCTCTATTTTCTCCTTTTTTAGGTATTCTAGTTAGGCACCATGGAACAATATAATTATCCACAATAAGTATTCGTTTATCCCCGTATTGAACGTCTGAAACATATTTTTGAGACAAACAAAATTTTTTCCCATTTTTTGTCATAGTTTCTAAAATAACTTGTTTATTTTCATCTTTATCTTTTATTCGAAAGATGGATTTTCCACCCATTGCATCTAATGGTTTTATTATAATATCTTTATGTTCATATAAAAATTTTTTTATTTCAGCAATACTTCGACTCATTAAAGTTTTAGGTATAATTTTAGGAAAATTTGTAGCTAATAGTTTTTCATTATAATTTCGAAGACTAGTAGGATTGTTAATAACAAGTACATTTTCTTTTTTTAATTTATCTAATAAATAAGTCAAATAAATAAATTCTATATTTACTGGAGGATCTTTTCTCATAAGAATAACATTTAGTTCTGATAATAAAGTTATTTTTTCTTCTGAAAAAGAAAACCATTTTTTTTTATCTTTAATAACTGTCAAATATTTTGTTCTTCCATATACTTTATTTTCTTTAAAAAAAATATTTTTTGGTTCCATATAATAAATAATATAATTTCTTTCTTGAGCTTGTAATAACATTGAAAAAGTAGAGTCTTTTTTAATATTTATAGAAGAAATTGGATCCATAATTATTCCAAGATGAATTTTCATATTTTAACCTGATATTGTTATTATTTTAAATTTGAGATAATAAAATCTATATTTTATAGAAATAAATTTCAAAAAAATTTATTTCTATAAAATATAGATTTTATATTATTAATTTTTTTTAAATGTATATTAATAATAATTATTTATAGTGTTGAGTGGCATAGTTATCGAATCTAGACCAACTTCCATTAAACGTTAATTTAACAGTTCCTATCGGTCCGTTTCTTTGTTTTCCAATAATAATTTCAGCAATTCCTTTTAAATCACTATTTTGATGATAAATTTCATCTCTATAAATAAACATAATTAAATCTGCGTCTTGTTCTAAAGAACCTGACTCTCTTAAATCCGAATTTAAAGGTCGTTTATCTGCTCTTTGTTCTAAAGAACGATTTAGTTGAGACAAAGCAATAATAGGAATTTTTAATTCTTTAGCTAAAGCTTTTAAACTTCTTGATACTTCGGCAATTTCTAGAGTTCTATTTTCTGATAAAGAAGGTACTCGCATGAGTTGAAGATAATCAATCATAATTAAACTTAAACCGTTATTTTCTCTATAAATTCTTCTAGCTCTAGATCTAATATCGGTAGGAGTTAACGCAGAAGAATCATCTATATAAATATTCTTTTTTTTTAATAAAATATTAATAGTTCCATAAATTCTTGACCAATCTTCGTCGCTTAACTGACCGGTTCTAATATTTGTTTGATTTACTCTAGATAATGAAGATAACATCCGTATCATAATTTGTTCTCCTGGCATTTCTAAACTAAATATTAAAACAGGTTTTTCATATATCATAGCGGCATTTTCACAGATATTCATAGCGAAAGTAGTTTTTCCCATGGATGGTCTTGCTGCTATAATAATAAATTCAGAATTTTGCAAACCTGAAGTTTTTTTATTAATATCCGGATACCCTGTATTTAATCCGGTTATTCCATCCTGTGGAGTATTAAATAATTTTTCTATTTTTGTTACAGTAATATCTAAAATTTCTTCAATATTTTTAGGTCCTGAATAGTTTTTATTTCTATTTTCTGAGATTTTGAATACGCTGGATTCGGCATAGTCTAATAATTCTTCACTTTTTTTTCCTTTAGGATTATAGCCAGCATTTGCAATTTTATTAGCAACTAATATTATATCTCTAATAATTGCACGTTCTTTAATTATGTCAGCGTAAGCAGAAATGTTGGCAGTACTAGGAGTATTTTTAGATAATTCAGCAAGGTAAGAGAATCTTCCAGCATTATCTAGTGTACCTTTCTGTTCTAAAGATTCAGATAAAGTAATTAGATCAATAGGGTGTCCATGATTAAACAAGTGTTGCATTTCTAAAAAAATTATTCTATGTGCTTGACTAAAAAAATCATTAACAACGATTTTATCAGAAATAATATCCCACAATTCGTTATCTAGCATCAAACCTCCTAAAACTGATTGTTCAGCTTCTAGAGAATGTGGAGGGATTTTTAAGAATTCTTCTTTTATCTGTAATTTTTGATAAAATTTATTTTTAATCATATTTAATACAATACCAAAATTTAATTTTGTAGTTAATAGTTTTTTTAAAAAAATATATTTATTTATTTAAAAAATTGATTTTTTATTTTATAAAAAGTTTATTTGTGAAATATTTAATATTATTAATAAACGATATTAATGTTTTAAAAGTTATTTATAAATAAATTTATTTAGAAAAATATTCATTTTTTAATTTTATTACATTTTAAAAAAATAATTTTATCAAATAATTTTTAAAAATTATTATTTCTTATTTATGAATATTTAATATTCATAGAATAATAAATTTTAGATGATTCTTCGTTAAGCTATAAATTTTAAGGCATTATCTAAAACTTTTAAATCAGCATTATGCTTAATAGCATTTTTATTTAAATATTGTTTCCATAAAGAAGATCCTTTTTTTCCATGAAATGCATTTAAAAAATGTCTGGTTATATGATGTAAAGGTGTTTTTAAAGAAAGTTCTTTTTTAATATAAGGATACATTTTTTTTATTATATTTGACATTTTAATAGGTTTATAAGATTTATTGAAGATTAAATTATCTACATTTTGTAAAATTGATGGATTATTATATATTGCTCTTCCTAACATTACACCATCTGTTTTTTTTAAATGTTCTTGAGCTAAATTGATTGAGTTAATATTTCCATTAATAACAAATGTTAAATGTGGAAAATCATGTTTTAATTTATATATAAAATTATAATTTATTTTTGGAATTTGATGATTTTTTTTGGTGCTTATATTAGGAAGTAATGCTTTTCTAGCATGAACTATAAAAGTTTTACAAATATTATTTTTAGAAATTTCATATATAAAATTGCTTAAAAAATTATATTTATCTTGTTGATTTATTCCGATTCTCGTTTTAATAGTAATTGGAATAGGAACATATTCAGAAATAGATTGAATAATATTATTTACTGTAATTGTTTCATTCATTAAGGAAACACCAAAATAGGCTTTATTAATTCTATCTGACGGACAACCAACGTTTAAATTAATTTCATTAAAACCTTTTAAATATGCTAATTCAGCGCACTTTGCTATTTTTTTAGGAATTCTTCCAGCTAGTTGTATAGAAGTAGGACTTTCAATTTTAGGGTTAAAAATCATTTTTTTTTCTATTTTTCCTAAACAATCGTTAGCAACTATCATTTCTGTATATAAAAGTGATTTTTTTGTTAATTTTCTAAAAAAATAACGACAGTGTCTATTAGTATAATTAAACATTGGCGCTATTGAGAATTTATGGTAATAATTTTTTTTTAAAATCTTCATTTTATTTTTATATTTAACATTATTAGAAAAAATATCTAAATAATTTTTTTAAGATGTATTATATATGATATATATATTTTTATAGAAAAATAATAATTTTTTTATTTTTTTAAAAAAAAATAAAAAAACAGTTATAGATAAATTTAAAAAAGATTAAAAATTTTGAAAAATATAGTGAATTTAAGAAAATAATAGTAATAAATACTATTAATTATTTTTAAGTAAATAAATTATTTTAAATTAAATCTTACATTTAAGGACTAAAAATAATGGCAAGTCGAGGAATTAATAAAGTAATATTAATAGGTAATTTAGGTCAAGATCCAGAAGTGAGATATATGCCTAATGGAACAGCAGTATCTAATATAACTTTAGCTACTTCAGATGTTTGGAAAGATAAAAATACCGGAGAAAATAAAGAGAAAACAGAATGGCATAGGGTTGTTTTATTTGGAAAATTAGCAGAAATTGCTGGAGAATATTTAAGAAAAGGTTCTCAAATATATATAGAAGGTTCATTACAAACTAGAAAATGGCAGGATAAAAATAGTATAGAACGATATACAACGGAAGTTGTTGTTAATATAGGGGGAACGATGCAAATGTTAGGAAATAGACATTCTCACTCAAATAATATGAAAGATGAAAGTCAAATTTCCTCAGATTCTAAATCATTATCTTTTAATAAAAAATCTACTAATAGTAATTTAAATAATAAAAGTAAATTATCCACAGTAAACACTATATCTGATATTGATTTTGATGATGAAGACATTCCTTTTTAAAAAAACTTTATTTTAGATAGTTTAAATAATTATCAGTTTTGTTAAACTATCTAAAATTAATTTTTTTAAAAATTTAAAATTTTTTTATAAATAAACATTTTTTCAGTAAGTTTTTTTTAATTTAATGTTTTTACAAATAAAAAAATTATTTTACAAAAATGTTTTAAATGAGACAAGAAAGGAGCATGGGCTGCTTTATTGATAATAATAGATTTTGATCTAGTACAAAGTAAATCGACAGTATTTATAACTTTTTTAGGCACCATTGGATCTAGTGATCCATATATTCTAAGTAAAGGTACTTTAATTTTTTTTATTTTTTCTCTTAAATCAATAGAACACAAAATATTGAAACCTTCCTGTAAAGCTAAATGAGAGGGAGTCGGTGAAGCTAACATGATTTTTTGAAGGTTTTTCCAATAAATTAAATTTATATATTCTTTAGTTATATAAATTTGCTGTTGAAAAAAGTTTTTTATACAAAATTTATAATTTTTTTTTAATTGATTTTTATAATTTAATAATTGAGGAAATTTTATTCCTGGCCAATTTTTTTCTTTTATAAAATAAGGGGAAGAAGAAACATTAATAACTGATGAAATTTTTTCAGGATAAAGTAAAGCTAACTTATTAACTATTGTCCCTCCTAAAGACCAACCAATCCAAATTGCTTTGGGAGGCATGTAAATAGAAATTAATTCAATTAATTGATCAAATTTTAATATAGGAAAAAAATAATTTCTTCCGAATCCTGGTAAATCTATAACATAAATTTTAAAGTATTTTTTTAGTTTTTGAATAAGATAAAACCAAATTTTTGAGTCGAATCCATAACCGTGAATCAAAACTAAATTCTGTGATCCAGTTCCAACACTATATAGATGAAATTTTTTCATATTTTTTTAAAAAATTATTTACTTGATTAAAGATATAAAATAAAAGATGTACTTGTTTAGTACTAACATATAAGTAATAATAATTAATAATTTTAACTAATTCAATTTTTATATAAAAATGATTACTATTTCAAAATTGGCACAAGATTATTTTTTTGATCTTTTATCAAAAGAAAAAAAAAATACACATATCCGAATATTTGTAAAAAATCCAGGAACTAAATCTGCGGAATGTGGTTTAACTTATTGTTTTGAAAAAGATATATCTTCGTTAGATAAGGAAATTAAATATTCTAAATTTAATATTTATATTAATAATTCTATAATTCTATATTTTAAAAATGCAACAATAGATATTGTAAAAGAAAATGAAAACTCTAGATTAGTTTTAAATGCTCCTTATGTTAGAAAATCATTGTTAAATTGTTCAGTATCATTAAAAGATAAAATAATTATTTTTTTAAATGAAAAAATTAATCCAAAACTCAATCTGCATGGAGGTTCAATTTCTTTAGTAGATATTACAGAAGAAAAGCATGCTGTATTAGAATTTAAAGGAGGTTGTAATGGATGTTCAATGGCGCATATAACATTAAAATCAGGAGTGGAAAAAGAATTATTAAAACATTTTTCTGAACTTAAAAAAGTTATAGATGTCACGGAACATAAAAAAGGAAAACATTCTTTTTATTAGGAATAGTAGTTTGATTTTTTTTATTAATTTTTTTTTTAAAATAAATAGCGCTATTGCTTTTCAAGAGTTAATTCTCCACAAAGATTAGATTTCATAATTTTTTTAATTTCTTTTATAGATTTATAGCAACTAAATAAAAAATGTAACTTAGTTAATGCTGCTTCTATTGTTAAATCGTACCCACTGATTACACCTACATTAGAAAGAGCATTTCCAGTTGCATATCCCGACATATTTACTGTTCCAGATATACATTGTGTTAAGTTAACTAAAATAATATTTCGTTTAGATGCAGAATATAATTCATTTAAGAATTTTTTATTTTGAGGAGCATTTCCAACACCATAGGAGCATAATATTAAAGCTTTTAATGGTTGAAAAATAAAATTATGAATTATTTTTTCTGAAATACCAGGATAAATAGTAATAATTCCAATTGGTTGTGGAGTAATAGAATTTAATTTAAGTTTTTTTTTATATTTTTTTTTAAAAATTTTATAATTACAAGAAATGTCAATTCCTACTTTTAATAAGCAAGGAAAATTAGGAGAAGTAAAAGCATTAAATCCATTAGCATTAGATTTTGTAGAACGATTACCTCTAAATAATTTATGATTAAAAAATAATGTAACTTCATTAATTGGGTAATTAGCAGCAATTAATAAAGCATTTAATAAATTTTGTCTTCCATCAGATCGAATTTCTGATAAGGGAATTTGAGAACCGGTAATGATAATAGGTTTTTCTAAATTTTGTAACATAAATGAAAGTGCAGAAGCAGTATACGCCATTGTATCAGTTCCATGTAAAATAATGAAACCATCGTATTTTTTATAATTTTTATAAATATCATTAGCAATGATATTCCATTCGTTAGGAGTCATATTAGATGAGTCAATTAGAGGTTTATATTCATTTATTTTAAAAAAAGGAATTTCTTTTTTTTGAAAGTCTGGAATTTTCATTAATTTTTTTTGAAGATATCCAGAAACCGGAATATATCCGTAATTAGATTTTTTCATTCCGATTGTACCACCTGTATAAGCGATATATATATTTTTTCTTTTCATTTTTTAACTCTTGTTAGAATAATTAAAGGTTATTTTTAAATAGGAAATAAACTAATTTTATAAATTTTTTTTTAGTATAAATTTTTTTATTTGAATAATACTTACTTTATAAGTAATCAAATTTATTATTGATATAACGTATATATAATCAAGTTAATTAATTATTTTGTTAAATTTAATTATTTTGATATATTTTTTATATCTATAAAAATTTTATATATGTTATATTCATAAAATATATAAAGATTTTTTTATTGATTTAAGTTAGTAAAATATACTAAATAATGTATATAGTAACAAAGAAAATGAGTATTAAAAATACCGAAAAAAAACATTTAAAAAAAAATGGAAAGAAAGTATGAAACGAGTATTTATTTTAGTATTAGATTCTTTAGGAATAGGATCAAGTTTAGATGCAAAAAATTTTGGAGATAATGGAGCTGATACTTTAGGGCATATTGCCGAGCAATGCTTTTTAAATAAAGCTAATAAAAATAGATTTGGAAGTTTAAAAATACCTAATTTGATCAGTTTGGGGATAGGTGAAGCAGCTTATAAATCCACCGGAAGATTCCCTTTGGGAATAAAAAAAGTAATAAATACTATAGGTAGCTATGCTTATGCTAGTCAGATTTCTTCAGGAAAAGATACTATTTCTGGGCATTGGGAAATAGCAGGTGTTCCTGTTTTGTTTAATTGGGATTATTTTAAAAAGAAAATTAATAGTATTCCGGTAAATTTAATAAAAAAAATTATTACAGATTCAAATATTTCCGGAGTAATTGGAAATTGTCATGCTTCTGGAACAGATATTTTAGAAATATATGGAGAAGAACACATTAGAACAAAAAAACCAATCTTATATACCTCTGCAGATTCTGTATTACAAGTAGCATGTCACGAAAAATTTTTTGGATTAGAAAAATTACATAAGTTATGTTTGATAATACGAAAAATTTTAAATAAAAAAAAATATAATGTTGCACGAGTTATAGCTAGACCATTTATTGGAGAAAAAAAAGGATGTTTTTTTAGAACGAATAATAGAAAAGATTTTTCTATTAAACCAATTGATGATACTGTAATGGTTAAATTAATAAAAGAAAAGTTTGGTAAAGTTGTTTCAATTGGAAAAATAAGTGATATTTTTTCAAATGTAGGAATTACTTCTTCAATAAAAGCAAATGGATTGATTGATTTATTCGATGCAACTATTAAAGAAATAAAATATGCAAAAAATAATACAATAGTTTTTGTTAATTTTATAGATTTTGATTCTCTTTGGGGACATAGAAGGGATGTTGTAGGATATGCAAAAGGATTAGAATTATTCGATCAAAATTTACCAAGAATATTACAAAAAATTACCGATAAAGATCTTCTTATTATTACAGCAGATCATGGTTGTGATCCTACTTGGAAAGGAAGTGATCATACAAGAGAAAATGTTCCTGTTCTTTTATACAGAAAAAATCAAAAGTCTAATTTTTTAGGACACAGAAAAACATTCTCTGATATTTCTCAAACAATAGCTGACTTTTTTTCACTTTCTAAAATGGTTTACGGAAAGAGTATGTTATTAAAAAAATTAATTTAAAAAAGTATAAAAATACTAATACCTTATAGAGACTATTTATGGTTACTCCTCATATTAATTCTAAAAAAAGTGATTTTTCTGATTTTGTACTTATTTCTGGAGATCCAATAAGAGTACAATATATTGCTAAAAATTATTTAGAAAATGTTCGTCAAATTAATACTGTTCGTTCAATGGTTGGTTTTACAGGTACATACAAAGGGAAAATTATATCTCTTATGTCTCATGGTATAGGAATGCCTTCTTGTTGTTTATATGTAAGTGAATTAATTAATTTTTATAAAGTAAAAAAAATAATTCGTTTAGGAAGTTGTGGAACAGTAAGGGAAGATATAGAGCTAAATGATTTGATTATCTCTACTGGTGCTTGTACAGATTCAAAAATTAATAGAATTAGATTTTTAGATCATGATTTTTCTGCTATACCCGATTTTAATATGGTTTATAAATTAATAATTTCTGCTAAAAAAAATAAAACACTTATTAAGGTTGGAAATTTTTTTAGTACCGATTCATTTTATTTTCCTCATAAAGAAAAGTATATTTCTTTATTAAAAAAATATAATATTTCTGGAATTGATATGGAAACAGCAGGTTTATATAGTGTAGCAGCGGAACTAAACGTTAAGTCAGTATCTATTTGTACGGTTTCAGATAATATTCTTACAGGGGAAAATTTAACTGTTCAAGAAAGAGAAGTAAATTTTAATAAAATGATTTATGTAGCTTTAGAATCAATGTTTGTAAAAGGAATTTTTGATTAATTTTTTTATTATTACTATTCTATAAATAAAAAAATTAAAATAAATCTAAATTAACTTTGGTGAAGAAGGGATTCGAACCCTTGATACGTTTTCGTATACACACTTTCCAGGCGTGCTCCTTAAGCCTCTCGGACACTTCACCATCTTTTAAAAAAATAATATTTTTTACACTAAAAAAGAATTTTTTGAGTAAAAATATTTCTCTACAATATAAAAAATGTTTTAGTTTTATTTTGTTTATAATTTTTTTTAATTTTTTTATAAATCGTTCTTGTATATTTTATATAAGACGTTTAAAGTAATCAAAATATTTTTTTTAGTGCTTACGATATATTATAAACAATAATAGAAGTTAATCAATATTTAGACAAATTTTTTATAAATAAAAAAAATTATGTTTTTTATATTAATAAAATTTTTTTTATTAATTTTAAGTTATTTATTTAATAAATATAAATTTTATTTATATTGCTTCCAGCAATTAAAGTATTTATGCTGGGTTATATTAACAAATATTTTAGTAAAATAAAAAAATGGCAGAAAAACGAAATATTTTCTTAATTGGACCAATGGGGGCAGGAAAAAGCACTATTGGTAGACAACTAGCTCAACAACTTAATATGGATTTTTATGATTCTGATCAAGAAATTGAAAAAAGAACAGGAGCAGATATTAATTGGGTTTTTGATGTAGAAGGGGAAACAGGTTTTCGAAATAGGGAAAAAAAAATAATTAATGAGTTAACTATGAGACAAGGAATAGTATTAGCTACGGGAGGCGGATCTATAATTACAAAAGAAACAAGAAATCAATTATCATCAAGAGGTATAGTAATATATTTAAAAACTACAATTGAAAAACAGTTAATGCGGACTAATAGAGATAAAAAAAGACCGTTGTTAAAAAATAATACAATTTCTAATAAAGTTATTTTAGAAGAACTAGCTAATTGTAGAAATCCTTTATATGAAGAAATTGCAGATATTACTGTTTGTACTGATGAACAAAGTGCAAAAGTTGTTTCGCATCAAATTATAGATTTACTAAACAAAAAATAAAATTAAATTTAAATAAACTCAGTAAAGTTTATAATGAGGTTTATCAAATAATGGAGAAATTACAAGTTAATCTTGGAAATAGAAGTTATCCAATTACTATTGGTTCTAAAGTATTAGAATTAGATAATATTTTTTGGCCTTTAAATCCAGGTGATCACGCTATGTTAGTTACTAATAAAACATTAGCTAATATTTGGAAAGATAAAGTATTTTATCAATTAAGACAAGCAGGAATCAAATTAGATCAAGTAATCTTATCTGATGGAGAGCAATATAAAACATTAAATGAAATGGAATTAATTATTTCAGCATTACTAGAAAGATCTCATAATAGAGATACAACATTAATTGCTTTAGGAGGCGGAGTTATAGGAGATCTTACTGGGTTTGCAGCAGCTATTTATCAAAGAGGGGTTAAGTTTATTCAAATTCCTACCACTTTATTATCTCAAGTGGATTCTTCTGTTGGAGGAAAAACAGGAGTAAATCATATTTTAGGAAAAAATATGGTAGGAGCTTTTTGGCAACCCTCTTCTGTTATTATTGATATTGACTGTTTATCAACGTTACCAAATAGTGAAATGGTTTCTGGAATAGCTGAAGTTATTAAATATGCAATTGCTTTTGATGAAAAATTTTTTATTTGGTTAGAAAAAAACATTCATTTAGTTTTAGCTTTAAGCGAAACTGAAATTTCTTATTGTATTTCAAAATGTTGTCAATTAAAATCATACGTTATTTCTATTGATGAAAGAGAGAATAATGTTCGTGCTCTTTTAAATTTAGGACATACGTTTGGACATGCTATTGAAGCTCATTTAGGTTATGGAAGTTGGTTACATGGAGAAGCTGTTTCTGTTGGTATTGTTATCGCAGCAAGAGTTGCTCAACTATTAGATAAAATAAATAAAATTGAAGTTAATCGAATTATTAATTTATTAAAAAAAGCTGGTTTACCAACAAAAGCTCCAAAAAATATGACTGCTCATGCTTATCTTCCATATATTATGAAAGATAAAAAAGTACTTTCAGGATTAATACGTTTTATTTTACCAGTAAAAATAGGACAAGTTAAAATTTTCACTAATATAGATAAAAATATCCTTTTATCAGCTATTAGAAATAGTCAGTAACTATTATTAAATAATATTAATAAAAATTATTATAAAATAATAGTTGGTTTTTTTTAAAAAAATATATTTTTGATATTATTAATAATTTAAAAAATTAACTAATATTAAAATTTTTATCATTTTTTTTTAGATAAAAAATTTTTGGATTGAATATTTTTAAATAATCTTTTAAATTTATTTAAAGAATTATCTAAATTAAATTTTTTAATAGAAATAAATAATTTTTGTTAAAATAAGTTAAAGTTATTAAACACTTTCAATAAATAAAATAAATTTTTATATAAAAAATTTTTTTTTAAAATTAATAAATATGTTATAAAAAAAATAAATATTAAAGTCAATAATGTTTAAGCAATTAAATATAGGAATTAAAAATGAAAAGTTTTCTTTTAGCACCTTCTATTTTATCTGCTAATTTTTCAAAATTAGGGGAAGACGTTCAGAAATCAATCGATGCTGGAGGAGATATGATACATTTTGATGTTATGGATAATCATTACGTAGATAATTTAACCATTGGACCAATGGTTTTAAAATCATTACGAAATTATAAAATATCAGCAACAATTGATGTTCATTTAATGGTAAATCCCGTTGATTCTTTAATTCCGAAATTTGCAAAATCTGGAGCTGATTTTATTACTGTTCATCCTGAAACAACAAATCATATAGACAGGGTTTTGCGAATGATTAAAGATAACGGGTGTAAAGCAGGAGTAGGTTTAAATCCTGGAACTCCTATTAATTGTCTTGATTATATAATTGATCAATTGGATATGATTACTATCATGTCCGTTAATCCTGGATTTGGAGGACAAGATTTTATACCAGAAAGTATAAATAAAATTAGAGCGGTTAGAAATAAAATTAACGAAAGTTCAAATAATATTTTATTGCAAGTAGATGGTGGAATTAATACAAAAAATATTTCAGATATAGCTTTAGCAGGAGCTAATGTATTTGTTATTGGTTCAACTTTATTTCATTCTTCAAATTATAAAATAGTTATTAACAACTTAAGAAAAGAATTAGAAAAAGTACATTTTAATTTGATTCATTAATCATTTAATTTTTTTAAAAAAATATTTACTTTTAAAATTTTTTAATAATTAGAGTTTATTTTAAAAATTTTTTTTGTTTAATTTAATTTAACTTTTTGGAAAATAAATGGGTGATTTTAAATCTATTGTATTTAGTGCAATGCAGCCTTCTGGTTCGTTTACTTTAGGAAATTATTTAGGTTCTCTTAAACATTGGTCTAAAATGCAAAAAAAGTATCAATGTTTTTTTTGCATAGCAGATTTACATGCTATTACTACATTAAATATTAATAGTGATTTAAATAAAAATACATTAGATGCTATAGCATTATATTTAGCTTGTGGAATAGATCCTAAAAAAAGCATTATTTTTGTACAATCTCATGTCTTACAACATACAGCACTATATTGGTTTTTAAATTGTCGTTTAAGTTATAGTGAATTAACTCGCATGACACAATTTAAAACAAAAATAAGAAATAGCTCTTCTTTTTCTACTGCTGGTTTGTTAAACTATCCAATTTTAATGGCTGCAGATATATTATTATATCAATCTAGTAAAGTTATAGTCGGGGAAGATCAAAAACAACATTTAGAATTGACAAGAAAATTAGCAAAGAAAATTAATAATTTACAAAAAAATACTTTTTTAATTCCCGAGATAATAATTCCAAAATACAGTAAAAAAATAATGTCATTGTTTAATCCTACTAAAAAAATGTCTAAATCTGACGAAAATAATAATGGAACAATTTTTTTATTAGATAAAACAGCGTCTATTATAAAAAAAATAAAAAAAGCTACAACTGATTCAGATATAAGCTCTAAAATACGTTATGATTTGAAAGAAAAACCGGGAATATCTAACTTTTTAAATATTTTATCTAGTATTAGAGAAGTTTCGATATTATCTTTAGAAAAAGAATTTTCTGGAAAAAAATATAGTTATTTAAAAGAAATATTAATTAATGAAATTAGTATAGTCATTAAAAAAATTAAAAATAATTTTTATTTTTTTAGGAAAAATGAATTATTTTTAAAAAAAGTTGTTATAGATGGCGCTAAAAAAGCAAATTTTTTTGCAAAAAAAACAATGAAAAAAGTTTATAACTTATTTAAAGTGTTAAAGATTTAATATAAATAAATAACTATTTTAATTTCTTTATTATTTATTTACTATGTTTTTTCGGTGGTTAGTAAAAAAACCTAAAATTATAGAAAGAAAAAATACTGTTATATATAAAAAATTTGAAGCAATCAAAGCAGAAATTAGTCCTTTTTTTAAGATAATTGGTTTTGTGATTATAAAAGTTAATAATGTTCCAATAGTTCCTGAGGTTAGAACAAAACTTATTTGTTTAGGAGAAGGTACTTTTGTTTGTAGAGATGATAATGTAATTAATATGGTATAAATAGCACTGGAAAAGAATCCTAAGGCTATAATTATTAATGATAGTAATTTCATACTACTTGTAATAATAAATAAAAACATAATAAAACTTGAAAATCCTGTTAAGACGACTAAAATTTTTTGTAGATCAAAAAATTTTAGTATAAAACTAAATATCCACATTCCTACCATGTAAGACATCCAAAAAAAACTTACTAATTTTCCCGCTTCTTTTATATTAAATTTTAATGAATTAATAGCATATTCTGGAATCCAGGAAATAAAACTCAATTGACCTAAAATATATAATAGTGCTGTAATTGATAATATAAATGTATTGATAAAAGAACTTTTTTTTATTTTTAATTTTTTTTGACTATCTTTTTTAGTAAAAATTGGAAATTTTGCATTTACTGCTAATAAAAAAATTATTATATAGATAATAAAGATTATTATGTATATCCAATACCATAGCAAATTAAGATCAAAAATTTTTGTTATAATATAAGGAAAAATCATGCCTGACATACTAAAAAAAGAATCAGTTAATAATAAAAACTTTCCTCTTTCATTACCTTTGTATAACATAGTTATTAGAAAAGTACCTATTGACATTGTAATACCACTAACTAATCCAAATATAAAAATACTAGTACTAAAAATTATTAAACTTGAACTGTTAATTAATCCAAGAATTGCTAATAACATTAATAAAAATCCTAGAATAAGTTGTTTCTTAATTGAAATAAATTCAATTATCCATGCATTTAAAAAAATTGAAATTAAAATGCCAGCATTTAGAAATGTAAATATACTACTCATGTCAGTAATAGGGAGATTAAAATATTTTGCTATTCTTCCTAATATCATTCCAGTTGTTACAATTAAAGCACCAGTTATAGAATATGAAAAAAAACTAATTATTGTAAGTACTATTTTATTTTTCATGTATAAATTTTTTCCTGTTTTTTATTTTTTTTAAATTTTTTATATAAGTTAAAAAAAATTCACAAGTAATTTTAAATTAAATATTTTTTCATTAACGAAATGTACTATTTATATATTTAATATACATTAATAAAAATTAATCATTAATTAATATTTTTTTTTAATATCGTTAATTTTACTAAATAAATCAATATTAATTAAAAATTAAATTAACTTTATTTTTTTTAAAATTTGACTATTTCTTTGGAAAATAATAATTATTAACTATAAAAATCTATTTTAAAAAATTTAAAAATAAAAATATTTTTAAGATATATAAAAGTTTAGGTTAATTGAGTCATATGATTAAATCAATTGAAAATTAAAAAAATAAAACTTATAAAAAAATGTTTTTAATTTTTTTAATTAAATTATATATAAATATATTTTATTGGATAAAAAATATTTTTTGTTTATAATTATATTGATATAAATTTATTAAAGAATTAATAAATATATTTTTTTATAAGTTTTATTTTTTTATTAATTATTTTTTTTAATCTTTTTTTTAAAGATAAATAAAAATTAAAAAGAAATAGTATTTTTATTAATTTAATATCTAAGTAAGTATATATGAAATATATGTTAGTTATTACAGGTCCAATTTATGGAAATCAAAATGCTATAACAGGTTTATTATTTGCTAGAAATTTATTTTCTTCAGGAAATAATATTAGTAGTATTTTTTTTTATTGTAATGGAGTTACTAACGCTAATATTAATTATTCTCCTGATTATAATGAGTTTAATTTATTACAGGCGTGGATTGATTTACATAAAAAATTTAGAGTTAAACTAAAAATTTGCACTAGTGCTGCTTTAAGAAGAGGAGTTATTTCTAATAAGAAAAAAAATATGAATCAAATATCAATTCATTTTCAATTTATTGGATTAATAGAAATTGTTCAGGAAATGAAAAATTGTGACCGAATCATTCAGTTTTAAAAAAATAGATATATTATCTTCTATAGCATTTGTTTTTTCTAATGCTCCTCATGGTGATCATTGTAGTAGAGAAGGTTTAGACTATGTTTTAGCTTCATCGCTATTTTTTCAAAAAATAGGATTATTTTTTATTGGAGACGGAGTTTTTCAAATATTAAAAAATCAACAACCTAAAAAAATTTTTTCAAAAAATTATATTTCTGCATTTTGTATTTTACCTACTTATAATTTTTCAAATTTTTTTGTCTGTTCAAATTCTTTACTTGAAAGGGGTCTTACAAAAGAATTTAATTTTTTATTAAAAGTATGTTTACTAAATAAAAATCATATCAGAGAAGAAATAAATAAATTTAGTATTGTTCTAAATTTTTAGAAGGAATTTTAAAAATGCTACATACTTTGATGCAATCTCCGTTTAAAACAGATATGACATCATTACTTCATTTTTTGAAACCTGCAGATGATTTTTTAGCTTTACAGGATGGTGTTTTAGTTTCTTTTAAAAAAAATTTTTTTTTGAAGTTATTATTAACATCTAATGCTAACTTATATGTTTTAGATGCGGATTTAAAAGCTAGAGGTTTAATTAATAAAGCTTCTGATTCTTTTTTAAAAATTACTTATAAAGATTTTATTTCTTTGACAAAAATTAATAAAATACAGATGAATTGGTAGTAATTTTTTTTTTTACTTTATTTTTTAATCCAGCCACAAAATTTCATTTCATAATTTTATGCTTAATAGATATTTAATCATATTGGATATTTTTAATTTATTAAATATTAATAAGGAGTCTTAATGGCCACAGTAAATCAGTTGGTCCGTAAACCTCGTTTACGAAAAAATATAAAAAGCAACGTGCCAGCTTTGGGATCTAGTCCTCAAAAAAGAGGGGTATGTATAAAAGTTTATACAACTACACCTAAAAAACCAAATTCTGCATTACGTAAAGTATGCAGAGTTCGATTAACTAATAATTTTGAAGTAACGGCTTATATAGGAGGAGAAGGACATAACTTACAAGAACATTCTGTTATTTTAATTCGTGGAGGAAGAGTTAAAGATTTACCTGGTGTTCGCTATCATGTAGTGCGTGGAGCATTAGACTGTTCTGGAGTTAAAGATAGAAAAAAGGGACGTTCTAAATATGGAGTTAAAAAAAATAAAACTTAATTTTTTTATTTATTTAAAAAACTAATAAAAAAATTTTTTTTAAATAAAAAATATTTTTATAAAACAAAGGAGTTTTTTTTATGCCGCGTCGTCGAGTAGTTGGACAACGAAAAATTTTACCTGATCCTAGATTTTCTTCAGAAATTTTAGCTAAATTTATCAATATTTTAATGATTGATGGTAAAAAATCTATAGCAGAAACAATTGTGTATTCAGCGTTAAAAAATTTATCAAAAAGAGTAAAAAAATCAGAAATAGAAGCTTTTGATACAGCATTAGAAAATGTTAAACCTACAGTTGAAGTAAAATCTCGCAGAGTAGGAGGATCTACTTATCAGGTTCCTGTAGAAGTTCGTTCTGTCAGAAGAAGTGCTTTAGCAATGAGATGGATAGTGGAGTCTGCTAGAAAAAGAAATGACAAATCTATGGCTATACGTTTATCAAATGAATTATTTGATGCAATTTATAATAAAGGAAATGCAGTTAAAAAACGAGAAGAAGTTCACAAAATGGCAGAAGCAAATAAAGCATTTGCACATTATCGTTGGTAAATATTGTATCTTTGAATAAATTAATTAACATACGAATTAAAAAACATAATATTTATTATTAACAGCATTAAATGTAACAGTAGAGGAATTTAATGACGCGTAAAACCCCTATTACACGGTATCGAAATATTGGAATTAGTGCTCACATAGATGCGGGAAAAACTACTACTACAGAACGCATTCTTTTTTATACGGGGATAAATCATAAAATAGGAGAAGTTCATGATGGAGCTGCGACCATGGATTGGATGGCTCAAGAACAAGAAAGAGGAATAACTATAACGTCTGCAGCTACTACTACTTTCTGGGCTGGAATGAACAATCAGTTTAAATTACATCGTATAAATATTATAGATACTCCTGGACATGTTGATTTTACCATAGAAGTTGAACGTTCTATGAGAGTTTTAGACGGTGCTGTAATGGTATATTGTGCGGTTGGAGGTGTTCAACCACAATCAGAAACAGTATGGAAGCAAGCTAATAAATACCGTGTTCCTAGAATAGCATTTATTAATAAAATGGATCGAATGGGAGCTAATTTTTTTAATGTATTAAATCAAATGAAGAGTCGTTTAAGAGTAGATCCAATTCCTTTACAAATTCCAATTGGATCAGAAGACAATTTTTCAGGTATTGTAGATTTAATAAAAATGAAGACTATCAGTTGGAATGAAGAAGATCAGGGTTTAACATTTAAATACGACGATATTCCAGAAAATCTAAAAAAAATTTCAAAAAAATGGAATCATATCTTAATAGAGTCAGCGGTTGAAGCAGATGAAAATTTAATGAATAAATATTTAAACAATGAACATTTATCCGAAAAAGAAATTAAATCCGCATTGAGAAAAAGAAGTTTAAATGACCAAATAGTTTTGGTGACATGTGGATCTGCTTTTAAAAATAAAGGAATTCAAACTTTATTAGATGCAATTGTTGAATATCTACCAGCACCTAGCGACATAAATTCTATTAAAGGAATTAAAAATAAAAATAATGAAATTATTAGATTATCTAATGATAAAGAGCCATTTTCTGCTTTAGCATTTAAAATAGCAAATGATCCTTTTGTTGGAAATTTAACTTTTTTTAGAGTATATTCTGGAGTTGTTTCATCGGGAGATACTGTTTTAAACTCTGCAAAATCTCAAAAAGAAAGATTTGGTAGAATAGTTCAAATGCACGCTAATAAAAGAGAAGAAATTAAAGATGTTTATGCTGGAGACATAGCAGCAGCAATTGGTTTAAAAAATGTTACTACAGGTGATACTTTATGTGACCTAAAAAAACCAATTATTTTAGAAAAAATGGAATTTCCAGATCCTGTCATTTCTATAGCTGTTGAACCTAAAACGAAAGCTGATCAAGAAAAAATGGGTATTTCATTAAGTAGATTAGCAAAAGAAGATCCTTCTTTTAGAGTTTGGACGGACGAAGAAACTAATCAAACTATTATTGCCGGTATGGGAGAATTACATTTAGAGATTATTGTCGATAGAATGAAAAGGGAATTTAATGTTGATGCAAATGTAGGTAAACCACAGGTAGCTTATCGAGAAACAATTCGAAATTCTGTAAAAGATATAGAAGGAAAACATATAAAACAATCAGGTGGAAGAGGTCAATATGGACATGTAGTTATTGAATTATTTCCATTAAATCCAGAAGAAAAATTAAATTATAAGTTTATTAATGATATTAAGGGAGGCGTTATTCCTGGAGAATATATTTCAGCTATTGATAAAGGAATACAAGAACAATTAAAATCAGGACCATTTTCAGGATATCCAGTGGTAAATGTTGGAGTTCGTTTATATTTCGGTTCATATCATGATGTAGATTCTTCTGAATTAGCATTTAAGTTAGCTGCTTCTATCGCGTTTAAAACAGCTTTTAAAAAAGCAAGTCCGGTTTTATTAGAACCAGTAATGCAAGTTGAAATAGAAAGTCCTGAAAGCTACATGGGTGATGTTATAGGAGATTTAAATCGAAGAAGAGGAATTATTGAAGGAATGGAAGATACATCAATGGGTAAAATTATTCAAGCAAGAGTTCCATTATCTGAAATGTTTGGATATGCAACTGATTTGCGTTCTCAAACTCAAGGAAGAGCATCTTATTCGATGGAATTTTTTAAATATGTAGAAACTCCATTATCGATTTCTACTTCAATAATTGAATCTAGAATAAAGTAGTTTTTTATTTTTTAATTAATAAATTATTAAAAATATAATTAGGAGTTTGTTTTTTATGTCTAAAAAAAAATTTGAACGTTCTAAACCACATATTAATGTTGGAACAATAGGACATGTTGATCATGGTAAAACAACTTTAACAGCAGCAATTACTACAGTATTAGCTAAAAAATATGGAGGTTCTGCTCGTGCTTTTGATCAAATAGATAATGCACCTGAAGAAAAAGAAAGGGGTATTACGATCAATACTTCTCATGTTGAGTATGATACTCAAATCAGGCATTATGCTCATGTAGATTGTCCTGGACATGCTGATTATATTAAGAATATGATTACAGGGGCAGCACAAATGGATGGAGCTATACTAGTTGTAGCAGCTACTGATGGACCCATGCCTCAAACTAGAGAACATATCTTATTAGGACGCCAAGTAGGTGTTCCATATATAATTGTATTTCTTAATAAATGTGATATGGTTGACGATGAAGAGTTATTAGAATTAGTAGAAATGGAAGTTAGGGATTTATTAACACAATATGAATTTCCAGGAGATGATACTCCTTTTATAAGAGGATCAGCATTAAAAGCATTAGAAGGAGATCCTAAATGGGAGTCAAAAATTATAGATTTGGCAAATTCATTAGATACTTATATTCCTGAACCTAAAAGAGCAATTGAACAACCTTTTTTATTACCAATTGAAGATGTTTTTTCTATTTCTGGTCGTGGTACAGTAGTTACTGGAAGAGTAGAAACAGGAATAATTAAAGTCGGGGAAGAGGTAGAAATAGTTGGAATTAAACCAACTACTAAGACAATTTGTACAGGTGTTGAAATGTTCAGAAAACTTTTAGATGAAGGAAGAGCCGGAGAAAATGTTGGTATTTTACTTCGTGGAACTAAACGAGATGAAATAGAGCGTGGACAAGTACTAGCTAAACCTAATACCATTCATCCTCATACTAAATTTGAATCAGAAGTTTATGTTCTATCAAAAGAAGAAGGAGGAAGACATACACCTTTTTTTAAAGGTTATCGTCCTCAATTTTATTTTCGAACAACTGATGTAACTGGTTTTATTGAATTACCTGAAGGAATAGAAATGGTTATGCCAGGAGATAATATAAAAATTGTTGTTACTTTAATTCATCCTATAGCTATGGCAGATGGATTACGCTTTGCTATACGAGAAGGTGGAAAAACTGTTGGAGCAGGAGTAGTAACAAAGGTAATTAGTTAATAATTAATTATTATTTTAAATTTTTAAGATTATAAAAATCAAGAAAAGATGTTATCTTACATTCTTTTCTTGATAAATTTTATCAAATATTTTTGTAAAAATATTTTTAAAATACTTTAATAGTTTTAATTTATATTTATTATATTTATAATAATAAAATATTAGTTTTAGAGGAATATTTATGAATTTTTTTTATTAACAATTTTTTTTCTGATTAAAATATTTTTGAACGTTTATATTTTAAGAAAAAATAACTATTTTTTTATTAAAAAACATATATTTTTTATAAATTTAATTATTATATAAACTTTACAAAAAAAGAAGTTATTATTAATAAACCGTTAAACTCACTTATTTTAATAAGTCGAGAATAGCATTTTTAAAAAGTTTTATATTATTGGAGTTCTGTTCTAATGGAGAACCAAAGAATTCGTATTCGTCTGAAAGCTTTTGATCATCGTTTAATTGATCAATCAACTGCTGAAATTGTTGAAACCGCTAAGAGAACAGGGGCACAAGTTAGAGGTCCTATTCCATTACCTACTCATAAAGAACGATTTACTATTTTAGTTTCTCCTCATGTTAATAAAGATGCTCGTGATCAATATGAAATTAGAACACACAAAAGATTAATAGACATTGTTGAGCCTACTGAAAAAACAGTTGATGCATTAATGCGTTTGGATTTAGCAGCAGGAGTGGATGTTCAGATTAGTTTAGGCTAATTAACTTCTTAAATTTTTAAGAGGAATTAAAATAAATGATAGGTTTAATTGGAAAGAAAATAGGTATGACGCGTATTTTTAATGAAGACGGTTTATCTATTCCGGTTACTGCAATAGAAGTTAAAAAAAATTTTATTACACAAATAAAATATAAAAAAAAAGATTCTTATAATTCTATTCAAGTTACAACTGGAATAAAAAAAAATAATAAATTAAAAAAAACGGAAATAGGTCATTTTGTCTCTTCTGGTGTTAAGGCAGGTCGTGGTTTATGGGAGTTTAGAACAAAAGAAAATACTTCTTTTAAAGTAGGAGAATTTTTTACTGTGGAAATATTAAAAGATATTTCTAAAGTAGACATAACGGGATTTTCAAAAGGAAAAGGATTTTCAGGAACTATAAAAAGATGGAACTTTCACATGCAAGACGCTTCTCATGGTAATTCTCTGTCGCATAGAGTACCTGGATCTATTGGTCAAAATCAAACTCCAGGAAGAGTTTTTAAAGGTAAAAAAATGGCAGGTCATTTAGGAAATCATCGAGTAACAATACAATCATTAAAAATTATTAAGATTGACGTAAAAGAAGATTTAGTTTTAGTTAAAGGTTCTGTCCCAGGAGCGATAGGAAGTGATCTTATTATAAAACCAGCGGTCAAGGAAAAAAGAAGAGTATAATCAATGGAACTATTATTGCAAGATAGTAAAGAATCATTATTAATTTCAGATAAAGTGTTTAATGTTCCTTATAATGAACCTTTAATACATCAAATTATTACATCGTATAACACGATGAAAAGAAAAGGTTCAAAATCACAGAAAAGTAGATCTGAAGTTTCTGGTTCTGGAAAAAAACCGTGGAGGCAGAAAGGAACGGGTCGTGCAAGAGCAGGATCTTTAAGAAGCCCTATTTGGCGTTCAGGAGGGGTTACTTTTGCAGCTAAGCCAAAAGAATACTTTAAAAAAGTTAATAAAAAAATGTATAAAGGAGCACTAAAAAGTATTTTTTCAGAATTAATACGAAAGAATAAATTAGTTGTGTTTAAAGAATTTTTAATACGCTCTGCAAAAACTAATTTATTATTAGAAAAACTTAATAAATTAAAGATAGAAAAAGTATTAATTATTTTAGATAAATTAGACGAAAAAATTTTTCTTGCTTCAAGAAATTTATATAAAGTTTCTGTTCTTCATGTAAAAGATATTAATCCTGTTGATTTAATTCGGTTTCAACAAATCATAATTACCCAAAAAGCTTTAAAGTTAGTAGAGGAACTATTTTAATGATTAATGAAAGCAGATTATATAAAATATTAATTGGTCCCCTTATTTCTGAAAAATCAACAATACTTACTGAAAAAAATAATACTATTATTATTAAAGTTTTAAGAAATGCAACTAAATATGAAATCAAAACAGCTATTAAAAAAATATTTAATATTAGTATTAATTCAATCAAAACTTTATTAATTAAAGGAAAAAAGAAACGTCATGGAAATAAAATTAGTCGTTCTTCTACTTGGAAAAAAGCATATATTACTTTAGAAAAAGGGAAGAATTTAAATTTCATGGGTAATATTGAGTAAATAAGTAGAGGAATAAAATACAATGTCGATAGTTAAATGTAAACCAACATCTCCTGGACGTAGGCATGTTATCAAGGTTGTTAATTCAAGTTTATATAAAGGAAAACCGTGTTCTTCTTTATTAAAAAAGAGAAAAAAAACCGGAGGAAGAAATAATGATGGTCGAATTACAACACGTCATATTGGAGGTGGTCATAAAAAATTATATCGAATAATTGATTTTAAAAGAAAAAAAGATAGTGTATCAGCTAAAATAGAACGATTAGAATATGATCCCAATCGTTCAGCAAATATAGCATTAGTGCTTTATTCAGATGGTTTAAGAAATTATATTTTAGCACCGAAAGGAATAAAAGTTGGAGATATTATAAATTCTGGTTCAAAATCAGATATAAAAATTGGTAATGCTTTACCTATGAGTAATATTCCTATAGGAACTACAATTCATAATATAGAAATGAAACCTGGAAAGGGAGGGCAAATTGCTCGTTCTGCTGGAAATTATGCTCAGCTAATAGCTAGAGATGAATTTTATGTAACTTTACGATTAAAATCCGGAGAAATTAGAAAAATACTATCTAAATGTAGAGCTACTATTGGAGAAGTAGGAAACTCTGAAAATATGCTAAAAGTATTAGGAAAAGCAGGAGCATCCAGATGGAGAGGTATTCGACCAACTGTTAGAGGAACAGCAATGAATCCAGTAGATCATCCTCATGGTGGAGGGGAAGGGAGAAATTTTGGTAAACATCCAGTAAGTCCCTGGGGTTTACAAACTAAAGGAAAAAAAACTAGAAAAAATAAAAGAACTAATAAATTCATTCTTCATAATAGAAAAAAATAAAAATATCGGAGTGTTTCTAATGCCACGTTCCCTTAAAAAGGGTCCTTTTATAGATTCAAGTTTGTTAAAAAAAATAGAATTTTCCTTAAAAAATAAAGATAAAAAACCTATTCGTACATGGTCACGTAGATCAACTATTTTCCCAAATATGATTGGTTTAACTATTTCCGTACATAATGGTAGAAAACATTTACCAATATTTATCACTGAAGAAATGGTTGGTCATAAATTAGGAGAATTTTCTTTAACAAGAACTTATAAAGGACATACTGCTGATAAAAAAGTAAAGAAAAAATAAACGCACATGAGGTTTTAAATGGAAATTATAGCTAAGCATTATAAAGCAAATGCTTCTGCACAAAAGGTCAGGTTAGTCGCTGACCTAATAAGAGGTAAAAAAGTTGTAAAAGCATTAGAAATTCTTATGTATAGTAAAAAAAAAGCAGCAAATTTAGTAAAAAAAGTTCTTTCATCAGCTATATCTAATGCTGAACATAATAATGGTGAAGATATAGACAATTTAAGAATAAAGAAGATATTTATTGATGCAGGTCCAACTACGAAAAGGATGATGCCTCGTGCAAAGGGTCGTGCTGATCGAATTTTAAAACGTACTAGTCATATTACAGTAGTTGTGTCTAGTCTCTAAAAAAATACGGAGATAAACAATGGGTCAAAAAGTTCATCCTAATGGTATGCGACTAGGAATTGTTAAATCTTGGAATTCCGTTTGGTTTTCTGATAGCAAAAACTTTGCTAATAATTTAGAAAGTGATTTTAAAGTTAGAAAATTTTTAGTTAAAAAATTAATAAAAGCTTCAGTATCAAGAATTGTCATTGAACGACCTTCAAAAAGTATACGTGTAACTATTCATACTGCTCGTCCTGGAATTGTTATTGGGAAAAAAGGTGAAGATGTAGAAAAATTACGTATTATGATTTCAAAAATTTCTGGAGTACCTGCACAAATTAATATTTCAGAAATTAGAAAACCTGAATTAGACGCAAAATTAGTTGCGGATAATATCAGCTCTCAATTAGAAAGAAGAATAATGTTTAGAAGAGTTATGAAAAGAGCTGTACAAAATTCTATTCGTCAAGGTGCTAAGGGAATTAAAGTAGAAATTAGCGGTCGATTAGGTGGTGCGGAAATTGCTAGAAAAGAATGGTATCGGGAGGGTAGGGTTCCATTACATACTCTTCGTGCAGATATTGAATATAATACTTCAGAAGCTCATACTACATATGGAGTTATTGGTATTAAAGTATGGATTTTTAAAGGAGAAATTTTAGGACGTATACCATTAGGCGTTACTGTTGAGAAAAACAAAAAAAATTTTTCTAAAGCAAAAAAACAAAATAGAAAAAATAGAAAATAAGGAAAAATTTTTATGTTGCAACCTAAGCGAACTAAATTTAGAAAAATGCATAAAGGTCGAAATCGAGGTTTAGTTGTAAACGATAACGTTCACTTTGGGACATTTGGTTTAAAAGCAATAGAAAGAGGTCGTTTAACAGCACGGCAGCTTGAAGCCGCAAGAAGAGTAATAGCTCGCTTTATTAAGCGACAAGGAAAAATTTGGATAAGAGTTTTTCCAGACAAGCCTATCACTCAAAAACCATTAGAAGTACGAATGGGAAAAGGGAAAGGAAATGTAGAATATTGGGTTGCTTTAGTTCAACCTGGAAAAATTTTATATGAAATAGAAGGTATTTCGGAAGAAATTTCAAAAGAAGCTTTTAAATTAGCAGGAGCAAAATTATCAGTTAAAACTACTTTTGTAACTAAAATGGAGATGTAATGAAAGTAAAAGCATTAAATAAAAATAGTATTAAAGAACTAAAATTAGAATTATCAGAATTATTAAGAGAACAATTTAATTTAAGAATTCAATTCTCTGGAAAAAAATTAAAAAAAGTTCATTTATTAAAAATAAGTAGAAAAAAAATAGCTCGTGTTAAAACATCTTTACATGAAAAAATACGAGGAAAATTATGAGTTCTAAATTAAGAAATTTAAAAGGATGTGTAATTAGTAATAAAATGAATAAATCCGCAGTAGTAGCAATAGAGCGGTTTGTAAAACATCCTTTATATAAAAAATTTGTTAAAAAAACCACTAAGCTTCATGTTCATGATAATGAAAATAAAAGTTTAATAGGAGATATTGTAGAAGTTCAGGAATGTAGACCTATTTCTAAAACTAAAAGTTGGAAAATAGTTAGTATTATTAAAAAATCGAATATATAAAATATTATCGAATAATAAGAAAACATGAACAATTATATATAATTTTTTCATGTTTTCTAAAATTATTTCTTTAGAAAATTAATATATTTTTAATCTTAATATATATATAAAATTAAGGAAAGTTATGATTCAAGAACAAAGTGTACTTAATGTAGCAGATAATTCAGGAGCACGATCAGCAATGTGTATAAAAGTTCTTGGAGGATCTAATAGAAGATATGCTTGTATCGGAGATATAATTAAAGTTAGTATTAAAGAAGCTATTCCAAGAGGAAAAGTAAAAAAAGGAGAAGTGCTGAAAGCAGTTATAGTAAGAACTAAAAAAGGAATTCGTCGTTCGGATGGTTCTGTTATTAGATTTGATAATAATGCTTGTGTTATATTAAATAATAATGAACAACCTGTAGGAACAAGAATATTTGGTCCAGTTACAAGAGAATTAAGAAATGATAAATTTATGAAAATTATTTCATTGGCACCAGAAGTATTATAGGAGAAATTTAATTATGGCATTCAAAATACATTGTAATGATAAAGTAATCGTTATTTGCGGAAGAGATAAAGGAAAAATCGGAGTTGTTAAAAAAATAATTAAGAAAGATAAAGCAATCGTTTCAGGAATTAATATTGTTAAAAAACATCAAAAACCTATACCTTCTCAAAATATAAATGGCGGAATTATAAAAAAGGAATCTCCAATTCATATTTCTAATATAGCTTTTTTGAATCCAGTAACAAATAAAGCCGATCGAATAGGATTTAAATTTGAACAAGGGAAAAAAGTTAGATTTTTGAAATCTAATAAACATATTATATAGTATAAAATCTTCAGGAATAAGAATATGACAAAACTTTATAATTTTTATAAAACTAAAGTAATAAAAAAGATGATGCAGGAATTAAATTTTCGTTCTGTTATGGAAGTTCCTAAAATTGTTAAAATAACTTTAAATATGGGTGTTGGCTCTGCTGTAAATGATAAAAAATTATTAGATTTTGCAATTTCAGATTTAACTGTTATTTCAGGTCAAAAACCTTTAATTACAAAAGCTAAAAAGTCAATATCTACTTTTAAAATAAGAAAAGGGTACCCAATAGGGTGTAAAGTAACTTTAAGAGGAAAAAGAAAATGGGATTTTTTAGATAGATTAATTACTATTGCTATACCTCGGATTCGAGATTTTAGAGGATTTTCAAAGAAATCATTTGATGGTAAAGGAAATTACAGCATAGGAATTCGCGAACAAATTATTTTTCCAGAAATTAATTATGATAAAATAGATCGTGTTCGAGGATTAGATATCACCATTACAACAACAGCATGTTCTGATAAACATGGATTTTTGTTACTTAATGCTTTTAATTTTCCCTTTAAACAATAAAAAAATAAGGTGTATAAAATGGCTAAGCAATCTATGAAAGAAAGAGAAAAAAAAAGAATAAAATTAGCTAATAAATTTTTTGAAAAAAGAAAAGAATTAAAGAAAAAAATTATTGATATGCGTCTTTCTCCAGAAATTCGTTGGAATTCTGTATTAGAATTACAAAAATTACCTCGAGATTCTAGTTTATCTCGTCAAAGAAATCGATGCAGACAGACTGGTCGTCCTCATGGATTTTTAAGAAAATTTGGATTAAGTCGTATTAAGTTAAGAGAAGCAGCTATGCGAGGAGAAATTCCAGGTCTTAAAAAAGCTAGTTGGTAAATTTTAAAATTTATATTTTTTGGAGAAAATTATGAGTATGCAAGATCCTATATCAGATATGTTAACTCGCATTCGAAATGCTCAATTAGCTAATAAGGTATTTGTTAAAATTCCTACTTCTAAATTAAAAATAGCAATTAGTTTTGTTCTAAAAGAAGAGGGTTATATTAAAGAATATATTGTTGAATCAAGCACTAAACCAACTTTGAAAATTTTTTTGAAATATTTCAAGGGAAAACCTGTTATAGAAAAAATTAAAAGAATTAGTAAACCAAGTTTAAGGATTTACAAAAAAAAATATGATCTTCCAAAAGTTATGGGTGGTTTAGGTATATCGATTATTTCAACTTCAAAAGGTGTTTTAACAGACAAAAAAGCTCGAATTAAAGGATTAGGTGGTGAAGTTATTTGTCAAGTAACTTAATAGATTATAAGTCTATAGTAGGAGAAAAGTCAAATGTCTCGTGTAGCTAAACGTGCAATTTCAGTCCCTTTAGGAGTAGAAATTTTTTTAAAAAAAGAAAAATTTTTAGTTAAAGGAAAATATGGAACTTTAAGTCATAAAATACATGATTCTATTCATGTAAATTATGAAAATAATTTAATATCATTTAAAATAAAAAAAGAAAGCTATGCTAATAAAACGGCATGGGTTCAAGCTGGTACAACAAGGTCTTTAATTAATTCAATGATTATAGGAGTTAGTCAAGGATATGAAAAAAAATTACAATTAATAGGGGTAGGATATCGAGTATCGATAATTAATAGTAATGTTATTAAAATGTTTTTAGGATATTCTCATCCTATAGAATATTTATTACCTAATGGAATAATAGCTGAAATTCCATCTCAAACAGAAATTATATTAAAAAGTTCTAGTAAGCAGTTAATAGGGCAAGTAGCAGCAAATTTAAGATCTTTTCGCCCTCCTGAACCTTATAAAGGAAAAGGAATAAGATATTCTGATGAAATAATACGCATTAAAGAGGCTAAAAAAAAGTAAAATGATTTTTTTTAAAAGAAAAAAAATCGCAAGGATGCGTCGTGCAGCTAAAACTCGTTCGAAACTTAAATCATTAGGTGCGATTTGTTTGGTGGTAAATCGAACTTCTCGTCATATTTATGCTCAAATAATTTCAAAAATTGATTCCGTTACTTTGGTGGTAGCTTCTACTCTTGAAAAAAACATTTCAATTGATTTAAAAGGAAATACAGGAAATAAAAAAGCTGCTGATTTAATAGGAAAAAAGATTGCTGAAAGAGCATTAAATAAAGGAATTAAAAAAGTGTCATTTGATCGGTCAGGTTTTAAATATCATGGTCGAATAAAATCTCTAGCTGAATCAGCTCGAAAATTCGGACTTCAGTTTTAAGGTAAAATAATAGAATGATAAATATTGAAAAGCAAGTAAATCAAGATTTACAAGAAAAATTAATTTCAGTAAATCGAGTATCCAAAACAGTAAAAGGTGGACGTATATTTTCTTTTACAGCATTAACTGTAGTAGGAAATGGAAAAGGTCGAGTTGGATTTGGATACGGAAAAGCAAGAGAAGTACCTTCTGCTATTCAGAAAGCTATGGAAAAAGCAAGGCGTAATATGATAAATGTTTTTCTTAATAAAAAAACTTTACAGTATTCTGTAAAAGGTGTACATACAGGTTCTATAATATTTATGAAGCCAGCATCAGAAGGAACAGGAATTATAGCTGGAGGTGCTATGCGAGCTGTATTAGAAGTAGCAGGAATACATAATGTATTAGCTAAAACATATGGTTCTACGAATCCCATTAATGTTGTTCGTGCAACAATAAATGCTTTAAAAAATATGAAATCTCCTTTAATGATAGCAGAAAAAAGAAATAAATCTGTTAAAGATATTATTTAATATACATGAAAAAAATAAAAATAACTCAAATAAAAAGTAGTATAGGCAGAATACCTGTTCATAAAGCTACATTAAAAGGATTAGGTCTTCGACATATTAGAGATGTAGTTTTTAGAAAAAATACGCCTGCTATTCAAGGAATGATTAAAAAAGTATCTTATTTATTACATACGGAGGAAATTTAATTCATGCGATTAAATACACTGTCTCCTAAATTTGGATCTCGAAAAAATAAAAAAAGATTAGGAAGAGGAATCGGATCTGGATTGGGAAAAACTGGAGGAAGAGGTCATAAGGGACAAAAATCTAGGTCCGGCTCTAGTATACGTAGAGGTTTTGAAGGTGGACAAATGCCATTATATAGAAGATTACCTAAATTTGGTTTTACCTCAAGAAAAAAATTATTAGTAAAAGAAGTTCGTTTATCAGATATAGAATATTTATCTAATAATATTATTGATTTAAATTTATTAAAAAATCAAAAAATTATTAAAAAAAATATAAAATATGTGAAGATTATTTCTTCAGGAGCATTAAATAGTGCGTTAACAATAAAAGGTATACAAGTTACAAAAGGTGCTCTTTCTATTATTAAATCTTCTGGTGGTCAAGTAGAGGAATAGTTAGTAAATAATGGCAAAAAAAATAGAATCAAGTTCGAATAAAATTAAAAATGGAATTTGGGATTTAAAAAAAAGAATTTTATTTGTTATTGTATCTTTAATTATTTTTAGAATTGGTTCTTTTATTTCAATTCCGGGTATTAATACTGTTTTTTTATCAAAAATGTTAATGGGACAAAAAGGTACTATCATTGATATGTTTAATACATTTTCAGGTGGTGCCTTAAGTCGTGCTTCTATTTTTTCTTTAGGCATAATGCCTTACATTTCAGCGTCTATTATCGTTCAGTTATTAACGCTAGCTAATTCAAAATTAGCAGAAATAAAAAAAGATGGCGAAATAGGAAAAAGAAAAATTAACAGATATACTAGGTATATGACGTTATTAATAGCTTTCGCACAAGCTATCAGTATAGCTATTACTTTACCTAATATTCCTGAAATACATCAGTTAATTATTCATGTAAATTATTTTTTTTATACAACAACAGTATTTAGTTTAGTAACAGGAACAATGTTTTTGATGTGGTTAGGAGAACTGATTACGAACAAAGGTATTGGAAACGGAATATCTTTAATTATTTTTACAGGAATTATTTCTAATTTTCCTTCAACTATAGCCTTTCTTTTAAAAGAAATAAAACAAAATTATTTACATGGATCAATAGTATTTTTAATTATTTGTTTATCTTTTTTAATTACTTTTTTAGTAGTTTTTATAGAAAAAAGTCAAAGAAAAATAATTGTACATTATCCAAGACGTCAAAAAGGTCGCAGAATGTATATAGCTCAAAGCACTCATCTACCATTAAAAATTAATATGGCAGGAGTGATACCAGCGATATTTGCTTCTAGCATAATTCTTTTCCCTACAACAATTGCATCTTGGTTTGGATTATATAATTTAAAATGTATGTGGTTAAAAAAAATAATATTTTATTTACAACCTAATCATTTTCTTTATCTAGTTTTATATTCAGCTGCTATTGTTTTTTTCTGTTTTTTTTATACAGGACTTGTATTTAATTCAAGAGAAACAGCAAATAATTTAAAAAGATCGGGTGCTTTTATATCAGGAATTAGACCTGGAGAACAAACAGCAAAATATATTGATAAGATTAGTGATCGTTTAACTTTAATGGGTTCTGTATACATTACTTTTATTTGTTTATTTCCTGAATTAATACGAAATATAACTAAAATTCCTTTTAATTTTGGCGGTACTTCATTATTAATTATAGTATTAGTTATTATGGATTTTATTTCACAAATTCAAACTTTTCTTATGTCCGCACAATACGATTTAGCATTAAAAAAAGCTAATTTTTATTTTAAAAAGTAGTATTTTAATAAAAAAATAGGATTTATTTATTATGAAAGTAAGAGCATCTGTTCAAAAATTATGTAGAAATTGTAAGATAGTTCGTCGAAAAAATGTTATCAAAGTTATTTGTAATGAAGATCCGAAACATAAACAGCGACAAGGTTAATTAATATTTAAAAAAAATTTAAATAGAAATAAATAATTTTTTTACTTTTATTTGATATTTTTTATTAAAAATATATTTTTATAGAATCTGAAACGCAAAATTAAATAATTTTAATGGGAGAGAATAATGGCTCGTATAGCAGGTATTAATATTCCTGATAATAAACATACGGTTATTGCTTTAAGTCAGATTTATGGAATAGGAAAAACTCGTGCTTTTAAAATTTGCATTGATTCTAAAATATCGGGAAATGTAAAAATTAAAAATTTGTCTGAAAAACAAATTGAATTATTACGGGAAGCTATATCCAAATTTGTTGTCGAAGGAGATTTACGTAGAGAAGTAACTTTAAATATTAAACGTTTAATGGATCTTGGTTGCTATAGAGGTTTTCGTCATAGAAAAAGTTTACCAGTAAGGGGTCAACGAACTAAAACTAATGCGAGAACAAGAAAGGGACCTAGAAAACCAATACGAAAATAAAAAAGGAAAAATAAAAATGACAAAAATACCGATACGTACTAGAAAAAAAATAAAAAAACAAATTTTAGACGGTATAGCACACATTCATGCTTCATTTAATAATACTATAGTAACTATTACTGATAGGCAAGGTAACACATTAGGTTGGGCAACATCAGGAGGATCAGGATTTAGAGGATCTAGAAAATCAACTCCCTTTGCTGCTCAAGTAGCAGCCGAAAAATGTGCTGAATTAGTTAAGGAATATGGTGTAAAAAATTTAGAAGTTATGGTAAAAGGTCCAGGTCCAGGAAGAGAATCAACTATTCGAGCTCTGAACGCTGCTGGATTTAGAATTACTAATATTACTGATGTTACACCTATTCCACATAATGGCTGTCGTCCACCTAAAAAAAGAAGAGTATAATTTTTTATTTTTTGGAGATAAATTAAAGTGGCTAAGTATTTAGGACCTAAATTAAAATTAAGTAGAAGAGAGGGAACTGATTTATTTTTAAAATCAGGATGTCGTTCCATAGAATCTAAGTGTAAAATTGATCAACTTCCAGGACAACATGGAAATAGAAAACAACGTTTATCTGATTATGGTATTCAGTTAAGAGAAAAACAAAAAGTAAGAAGATTATATGGTATTTTAGAAAGACAATTCAAAAAATATTATACTATAGCTTCTAAATTAAAAGGAAATACTGGAGAAAATTTATTAAAACTTTTAGAAAATAGATTAGATAACGTAGTGTATAGAATGGGATTTGGTGCTACTAGAATTGAAGCGCGACAATTAATTACGCATAAATCTATAACAGTTAATAATCATATTGTTAATATTCCATCTTATCAGGTTAAAATTAATGAAATAGTAAGTATTAGATTAAAATGTAAAAATCAGTCTCGAATTAAAGCAGCTCTAGAATTATATGAACAAAGAGAAAAAGCTAGTTGGTTGGAAGTTGATATTAAGAAAATGACAGGAATTTTCAAAAGAATTCCAGATAGATCTGACTTATCAGCAGAAATCAATGAACATTTAATTATTGAGCTATATTCTAAATAATATTCTAATAAAATAGAGGATTATCATGCAGAATACAGTTTCAAACTTTTTAAAACCACGTTTGGTTGAAGTTAAGCAAATTAGTCCTACTTGTTCTCGGGTTGTACTAGAACCATTAGAGAGAGGTTTTGGACATACATTAGGCAATGCTCTTCGTAGAATTTTATTATCTTCTATGCCTGGATGTGCGATCACAGAAGTCGAAATTGAAGGTGTACTCCATGAGTACAGCACTAAAGAAGGAATACAAGAAGATATACTTGAAATTTTATTAAATTTAAAAGAAATTTCCATTAAAATTCATGGTAAAGAAGAAGCAATTCTTCATTTAAATGCTTCTGGTATAGGTTTAGTTACAGCAGGAGATATTATACATGGACAAGATGTAGAAATAGTTCAACCCGATCAAAAAATTTGTAATTTAACATATGAAAAATCATTTATAAAAATGAAAATGAAGGTTGAACGAGGTAGAGGTTATGTACCAGCAGTATCTAGAATAAAATTAGATTCTGAAAATCGTTTATTAGGAAAATTATTATTAGATGCGAGTTATTCTCCTATTAGGAGAATTGTTTATAATGTAGAATCAGCTCGCGTAGAACAACGAACTGATTTAGATAAATTAGTTATTGAATTAGAAACCAATGGTTCTATAGATCCTGAAGAAGCTATACGAAAGGCATCTACAATTTTAGCGGAACAGTTAGAAGCGTTTATTGACTTAAAAAATGTTCATGAAACAGAAGTAAAAGAAGAAAAACCTGATTTTGATCCTATATTACTCCGACCTGTGGATGATTTAGAATTAACAGTAAGGTCAGCTAACTGTCTTAAAGCAGAAAAAATTCACTATATAGGAGATTTAGTTCAAAAAACCGAAGTAGAATTATTAAAAACTCCTAATTTAGGTAAAAAATCATTAACAGAAATAAAAGATGTTCTAGCTTCTAGACATTTTTCTTTAGGTATGCGGTTAGAAAATTGGCCTCCTAAAAATATGACAGAAGAATAAATTTATATAAAATATTTTTTTTATTTTATAAGGATAAAATATGAGACATAGAAAAATTGGTCGTAAATTTAATCGAAAAAGGAGTCATGTTGAACTAATGCTTAAAAATATGGCTTGTTCTTTATTTCACCATGCATTTATTAGAACAACTTTGTATAAAGCTAAAGAATTAAGGAGAATAGCAGAGCCAATAATTACTTTAGCTAAGGTTGATTCCGTACCAAATCGACGTTTAGTTTTTTCTAAAATTAGAAATAATAAAATAGTAGCAAAATTATTTAATATGATAGGACCTCATTTTACTTCTAGGTTGGGAGGTTATATACGAATTTTAAAATGTGGTTTTAGATCTGGAGATAATGCGAAAATGGCTTATGTAGAATTAATTGATTTATTAAAAAGTAAAGAAAATAAAAAAATGTTAAATATAAAAAAATAAAAAATAAATAAACCCTATTTACATATTTTACTAGTAGGGTTTTTCTAAAAAAATATATTTTTTTTAAATTAAAAAATTTTTTTTTCTTTAAAGAAAAAGTTTTTTTTTGAATTTATAAGATCTTGAATAGTAATAATTTTTTTTCCAGGAAACTGAATTTTTTCTAAATTTAGTATTTCTTTTTTTGTATTTATTTGAATTCCATTAGAATTAATTTCTACTATGGTTCCAATTGGGAGTAAACAATTAGTATTTATTGTTTTTGCTTTCCATACTTTTATAAAAATATTTTTAAATTGGAAATATGCTATGGGCCATGGATTAAAAGCCCTAATTTTTCTTTCCAATTGTATAGCGGGAACATTCCATTCTAATAAAGCATCTTTTTTGTTAATTTTCCTTGAATACGTCGCATACTTTTCATTTTGAGGTTTTTTAGAAAATGTTTTAAACATTATTTTTTTTAAAGTTAATTTTAATAGTTTTACGCCAATGAATTGAAGTTTATTTAATAATGAATATGTTGTTTCATTTTTTGAGATGTAGCAAGAATGGGAGAGAATAATGTCTCCTTTATCTAATTTTTTATTAATTAAAATAATGCTAATTCCTGTAATTTTTTCTCCTTTTAAAATCGAAAATTGAATAGGAGCAGCTCCTCTCCAACGAGGTAACAATGATGCATGTACATTTATACATCCTATTTTAAATAAATCTATTATTTTTTTAGGAATAATATGCCCGTATGCGACTATTATCATTAAATTAGCATGATAAGAAATTATTTCTTTGCTAAGTTCTTTTTCATATAAAGATATTGGCTGTAAAATAGGTATAGAATTTTTTATTGCTATTTTTTTAACTGGAGAAAAAATTATTTTTTTTCCTCTTCCTGAAAAATTATCAGGTTTTGTTAAAATAAGAACTATATTATATCCAGCATTTAATAATGCCTGTAAATGAATAGCTGAAAATTGTGAAGTTCCTGAAAAAATTATATTTAAAAAGTTTATTTTTTTATACATATACTAAGTATTTTTATAGTTAAAAATTTGTTAAAGGTAATCAAGTATTAGTTTTCCTATTAAATGATCAATTTCGTGTTGTATGCAAATAGAAAGTAAAGATTCAGCTGTAAAAATTATTTTTTTTCCTTTTTCATTTATTCCTTTAACTTTTATTTTTTTATATCTTGGAACAAAAAATTTTTTTTTAGGAATAGATAAACAACCTTCTTCAATACTGGTATAACCAGATTTTTTTATTATTTTTGGATTTATTAGAGCAAATGGATTGCATAAATTATTTATTTTTCCTATAACAATGATTTGTAAATGAATATCAACTTGTGTTGCTGCTAATCCTATTCCTTCATTATATAACATAGTTTTAAACATATTATTTATAATAATTTTAATTTTTTCATTAATTTTTTGTACTGGTTTTGCTTTTTTTCGTAATTTTTTGTCAGGATAAAGTAGTATTTTCATTTTTTTTATATTTAAAATATATATATTATTGTAATAATACAGTTATTTTGTAATTTTTTTTTACCAATATCAAATATTTTTATTTTTTTTTAAATTTATATAATTTCTTTATTTTACAAAATAAATAAAATTTTTTTAATATTTTTTTATAAAAATGATAGTATTTAAATACTTATTATTTTTTTTAGAAATTTTTTAATATGTTAAATAAACTTAAATATTTTTCTGTTTTTGGAAATCCTATTAAGCATACACTCTCACCTAAAATACATAGTTTATTTTCAAAACAAACTAAAATTCCTTGTGTTTACACAGCCGTTAAAATTTCACTTAATGAGTTTGATAAAAAAATTAATTTTTTTTTTAATACTATTGGTGATGGTGCAAATATTACTTTGCCGTTTAAAGAACAAGCATATCATATTTCAGATGTATTAACTAATAGGGCTAAATTATCTAAATCTGTTAATACATTAAAAAAGATGGAAGATGGAAAAATTTTAGGTGATAATACAGATGGAATTGGGCTCTTATATGATTTAAATAGATTAAATTTTTTACAGAATAGTAATAAAATATTATTAATAGGGGCTGGAGGAGCTGCAAAAGGAATATTACCTTCTATTTCTTTAAAAGAAAATAAAATTTTTATTTTTAATCGAACCTATCTTCGTGCAAAAAAATTAGAAAAAGAATTTAGTTACTTAGGAGATATTAAGGCTATTACGTTTGAAGATTTATTAAATATTAAAATAGATTTAATTATCCATGCTACTTCATCGTATATAAAAGGAGAAAAATTAATTTTGCCTTCTTCTTTAATTCATAAAAATATTTATTGTTATGATATTTCTTATGTTAAAAACAATCGATTTACTCCTTTTTTAAATTGGAGTAAAGAATTAGGAGCAATTAATTTATCTGACGGAAAAGGAATGTTAATTAGTCAGGCTGCTTATTCGTTTTTGCTTTGGAATGATGTTCTTCCTGACATTGATTCTACTTTATTAAAAATATAAATATTAAAATTTTTAAAAAATTTAACTTTTATTTTTTTTAATTAAACATATAAAAAAACTTGACTCTTTTTTTTACTAAGGTAAGATGATTAACTCAATAATTTTATTATTATTAATTTAATTAATCATAATTTTTTACTTAAATAAAAAAATATTTTTTTTCTTTGTCTCTTTCGTCTAGTGGTTAGGACATCGCCCTTTCACGGCGGCAACAGGGGTTCAAATCCCCTAGGAGACATTTAATATTAAAATTATTTAAAATTAGTTTGTACATTTTGTGTAAATAGTGTATGATTATATCGATTCAATAATTTGTTTAACATTTCTGCTCTTTTACAATTCGGTAAAATAAAAAACATCTTTGGTGTTGCAAGATTAAGTAATTAAGCGTATATGGTGGATGCCTTGGCAATCAGAGGCGAAGAAGGACGTGCTAATCTGCGAAAAGCGTCGGTAAGTTGATATGAGGCGTTATAGCCGACGATATCCGAATGGGGAAACCCAACATCTTCTAGATGTTATCATTAACTGAATTCATAGGTTAATGAAGCAAACCAAGGGAACTGAAACATCTAAGTACCTTGAGGAAAAGAAATCAACCGAGATTCCCTTAGTAGTGGCGAGCGAAAGGGGAACAGCCTAGAGTAAAAATAATAAATTAATTATTAGTAGAATGCTTTTGGAAAAAAGCAGCGATACAAGGTGATAGCCCCGTATATGAAAATAATTAAGTTATTAACTCGATAAGTAGAGCGGGACACGAGAAATCCTGTTTGAAGATGGGGGGACCATCCTCCAAGGCTAAATACTCCTGATTGACCGATAGTGAACTAGTACCGTAAGGGAAAGGCGAAAAGAACCCCGGTTAGGGGAGTGAAATAGATCCTGAAACCATATACGTACAAGCAGTAGGAGCTTATTATTTTTAATAGTGACTGCGTACCTTTTGTATAATGGGTCAGCGACTTGTATTCTGTAGCAAGGTTAACTGTATAAGGGAGCCGAAGGGAAACCGAGTCCTAAATAGGCGTTTTTAGTTTCAGGATACAGACCCGAAACCCGGTGAGCTAGCCATGAGCAGGTTGAAGGTTGGGTAAAACCAACTGGAGGACCGAACCGACTGATGTTGAAAAATCAGCGGATGACTTGTGGCTAGGGGTGAAAGGCCAATCAAACCGGGAGATAGCTGGTTCTCCCCGAAAGCTATTTAGGTAGCGCCTCGTGAATTCATCTTCGGGGGTAGAGCACTGTTTCGGCTAGGGGGCCATACTGGCTTACTAATCCGATGCAAACTCCGAATACCGAAGAATGCTATCACGGGAGACACACAGCGGGTGCTAACGTTCGTTGTGGAAAGGGAAACAACCCAGACCGCCAGCTAAGGTCCCAAAGTCATAGTTAAGTGGGAAACGAGGTGGAAAGGCATAAACAGCCAGGATGTTGGCTTAGAAGCAGCCATCATTTAAAGAAAGCGTAATAGCTCACTGGTCGAGTTTTTCTGCGCGGAAGATTTAACGGGGCTAAACTATGCACCGAAGCTGCGGCAATAAATATATTAATTATTTTTATTGGGTAGGGGAGCGTTCTGTAAGCCGTTGAAGGTGTGTTGTAAGATACACTGGAGGTATCAGAAGTGCGAATGCTGACATGAGTAACGATAAAGCAGGTAAAAAACCTGCTCGCCGAAAAACTAAGGTTTCCTGTCCAACGGTAATCGAGGCAGGGTTAGTCGACCCCTAAGGCGAGGTCGAAAGGCGTAGTCGATGGACAACAGGTTAATATTCCTGTACTTGATATTACTGCGAAGGGAGGACGAAAAAGGTTAGGTTATCCGGGCGATGGTTGTCCTGGTTTAAGTGTGTAGAAATGAAAATTTGGAAAATCCGATTTTCTTTATTTTGAGGCATAAATACGAGTTATTTAGTTAACGAAGTAACTAATACCATGTTTCCAAGAAAATTCTCTAAGCATCAGGTAATATCAAATCGTACCACAAACCGACACAGGTAGTTAGGTAGAGAATACTAAGGCGCTTGAGAGAACCCAGGTGAAGGAACTAGGCAAAATGATGCCGTAACTTCGGGAGAAGGCATGCTAATATTAAGTGATAAAATTTACGTTTAAAGCTGAAATTAGTCGAAGAAAGCAGCTGGCTGCAACTGTTTATTAAAAACACAGCACTGTGCAAACATGAAAGTGGACGTATACGGTGTGACGCCTGCCCGGTGCCGGAAGGTTAATCGAAGGAGTAAAAAGTAAAATTTGAAGCTCTAGACTGAAGCCCCGGTAAACGGCGGCCGTAACTATAACGGTCCTAAGGTAGCGAAATTCCTTGTCGGGTAAGTTCCGACCTGCACGAATGGCGTAATGATGGCCAGGCTGTCTCCACCTGGGACTCAGTGAAATTGAAATTGCTGTGAAGATGCAGTATACCCGCGGCAAGACGGAAAGACCCCGTGAACCTTTACTATAGCTTGACACTGATTTTTGATATGTAATGTGTAGGATAGGTGGGAGGCTTAGAAGTTTAGACGCTAGTTTAAATGGAGCCAACCTTGAAATACCACCCTTTCCATTTTAAAATTCTAACCTAATATCGTTATCCGATATAGAGACAGTGTCTGGTGGGTAGTTTGACTGGGGCGGTCTCCTCCTAAAGAGTAACGGAGGAGCGCGAAGATTGGCTAATTACGGTTGGAAATCGTAAGGTTAGTGCAAAGGCATAAGCCAGTTTGACTGTAAGCGTGATAACGCGAGCAGATGCGAAAGCAGGCCTTAGTGATCCGGTGGTTCTGTATGGAAGGGCCATCGCTCAACAAATAAAAGGTACTCCGGGGATAACAGGCTGATACCGCCCAAGAGTTCATATCGACGGCGGTGTTTGGCACCTCGATGTCGGCTCATCACATCCTGGGGCTGAAGCAGGTCCCAAGGGTATGGCTGTTCGCCATTTAAAGTGGTACGCGAGCTGGGTTTAGAACGTCGTGAGACAGTTCGGTCCCTATCTGCCGTGGGCGTTGGAAAATTGAGGGGGGCTGCTTCTAGTACGAGAGGACCGAAGTGGACGTATCACTGGTGTTCGGGTTGTCATGCCAATGGCATTGCCCGGTAGCTAAATACGGAAAAGATAAGTGCTGAAAGCATCTAAACACGAAACTTGCCCCAAGATTAGTTTTCCCTGTAAATTATATTAATGTAGTTTACTGAAGGGACGTTGGAGACTACGACGTTGATAGGCTAGGTGTGTAAGCATAGCAATATGTTGAGCTAACTAGTACTAATGACCCGATAGGCTTAATCTTGTAACACCAAAGTTGTTTTTTTTAAAAATTAAAAAATATTATAATTTTTTTATTTTTAAAATTTACTGAATTTATATTTGAGTAAATATTTTAAATACCTGGCAAAAATAGTGTAGTGGTACCACCTGAATCCATTCCGAACTCAGAAGTGAAATACTATAACGCCGATGGTAGTACGGGGCCTCCCCGTGTGAGAGTAGGAAATTGCCAGGTATAAAAATGTTACATCAATCAAAAAATGAGAATACAAGAAAATATATTATTATTACTTTAATTTTTTTATTTTCTTAGTACAAGAACAGTTTATTTATTTTTCACGTAAAGGTAATATAGATGTCCAAGATTAAAGGTAATGTTAAGTGGTTTAATGAGTCTAAAGGCTTTGGTTTTATTACTCCTGAAGATGGAAGTAAAGATGTTTTTGTTCATTTTTCAGCAATTCAAAGCAATGGGTTTAAAACATTGGCGGAAGGCCAAAGTGTTGAATTTGAAATCACTGAAGGAGCAAAAGGCCCGTCTGCTGCTAACGTTATCAGTTTGTAATTTCTAATCAAAATTTACAAAGAATTCAACTAATATTACGATACAGTTATACTGTATCGTAATTTTTTTAAATTTATAAATTTTATAAAACCATTCTAACCATATTTATTTTACTAATATCGTAATATAAATTTTCAATTTGTTCAAAATTACGAGCAAATACAGTAATTGAAACAGAAATATATGTTCCTTTATTACTTGATTTTATTTGGGGAATATAATCCCCCGGAATTCTTAATTGTATAACTTTTACTAGTTGATCAATAAGTTCTGGTCTCGCTATTCCTATAACTTTATAAGTAAAAGAACATGGAAATTTTAACAACTCTTCTAATTTATTTTTCATATAAATATCCATTATTTAGTGTATTTAATTAAAATAATTTAAATTAATAATTTTTATAAATAAATATTTATTTATAAAATACAATTTGTATATATTAACATACTTAAAAAAACAACATTATAATACGTATGTTTCAATTTAAAATTTATATTCTATAGACTTTATTATGCTAAAAATTTTTAATACCATCACTCGTTCTAAAGAAAAATTTATATCTATAAAAAAAAATATAGTTAACATGTACGTATGTGGAGTAACTGTATATAATTTTTGTCATATAGGACACGGAAGAACATTTGTAACATTTGATATTGTTTATCGTTACTTTCGCCACATAGGTTATAAAACGATGTATATAAGAAATATTACAGATATTGATGATAAAATTATTAATTTAGCTATCAAAAATAATGAAAGTATCTCTGTTTTTACTAATCGAATGATAAAAAATATGCATCGTGATTTTTCTTCATTAAATATACTCTCTCCGGATGAAGAGCCAAAAGTTACTGAAAATATTGATGCAATAATCAAAATAATAAAAAAATTATTAAAAAATAATTATGCTTATATTCAAAACAACGGAGATGTCATATTTTCTGTGGATAGCGATATACATTACGGAAAGTTATCTAATCAATTTTTGAAAAATTTACAATTAGGTAAAAGAATAAAAATTGATAAAAATAAAAAAAATCCTCTAGATTTTGTCCTATGGAAAAAAGTTTCATCTTCAGAAAAATATTATTGGAATTCTCCTTGGGGAAAAGGTAGACCTGGTTGGCATATAGAGTGTACAGCTATTTCTTCGCTTAAACTGGGAAATTTATTAGATATTCATGGAGGAGGAATAGATTTATTATTTCCTCATCATGAAAATGAAAGAGCACAATTTAGTTGTTTTAAAAAAAAGCATAAGATAAATTACTGGATGCATTCTGGTATGGTAATATTAAATAATAAAAAAATGTCAAAATCTTTAGATAATTTTATTTTATTAAAAGATTTATTATCTAAATATGATGGCGAAAGTATTCGGTATTTTTTAATTTCCACACATTATAGAAAACCTTTAAATTATTCTGAAGAAAATATAAAAAAATCTAGTATTTCTTTGCGTCGTTTGTACTTTTCATTAAAAAACACTACGATAAATAAAAATTTTTGTTCTTTTCCTAATAAATACCAAATTTCTTTTGAAGAAGCTATGCAAGATGATTTTAATACTCCAAAAGCATTATTAATATTACATTCTCTTTCTAAAAAAATAAATATATTTAAAAATGAAAATAAATTAGAAAAAGTAGAAAAATTTTCTAATTTATTAAGAAATTTAGGGAAGGTTTTAGGAATTTTATATTCTGTTCCAGAAGAATTCTTGCAAAGAAATATAAAAATAAAAGAAGAAAAAGAAATTAATTCTCTAATTAAAAAAAGAAATATAGCGAGAAAATTAAAAAATTGGCCAGTTTCAGACAAAATTAGAAAAAAATTATTTAAGTTAGGAATAATTTTGGAAGATAATAAATTATCTACGACATGGAGAAAGAAATAGATTTTTTTCTTTTTTTTCGTAAGACTGGATAATATTATCCAATAAACTGACAATAGTCATTGGTCCAACACCACCAGGAACAGGTGTAACATAGGATGCTTTAGAGGAAACTGAAGAAAAATCAATATCTCCGACAATTTTATTATTTTCTAATCTATTTATTCCTACGTCTATAATTATAGATCCTTTTTTTATCCAATCTTTGTTAATAAACAAAGGTTTTCCAACTGCAACAATTAGAATATCAGCTTGTTTTGTATATTTTTTTAGTTCTTTTGTAAATCTATGAGTAATAGTAGTAGTACATCCTTCCAGTAGCATTTCCATGCTCATGGGTCTGCCTACTATATTTGATGCTCCTACAATTACACTATGTAAACTTCTTAAGTTTATTCTTTCTTTTTTTAACAAAGTAATAATTCCTTTAGGAGTACAAGATCTAAAAATTGGATTTTTTTGAACTAGACAACCAACATTAAAAGGATGTAATCCATCAACATCTTTTGTAGGACAAATATGGCTAATAATTTCTAACGAATTAAATTTTTTATCTATTGGAAACTGTACTAGTATTCCATGAGTAAGTGAATCAGAATTTAATTTTTTAATTAATTGTAAAATTTTAATTTCCTTTGTATCTATAGAAAAATTCCAGTGATTAAAAAGAATTCCCACTCTTTCACAAGCTTCTTTTTTTCTTTGAATATATACTATGGAAGCAGGATCGTTTCCTATTGAAATTATTGATAATCCTGGCGGATTATATCCAGATTGAGTATATATTTTTACTTTTTTTAGAATGTTTAACTCTATTTCTTTGGAAATTTTTTTACCATCAATTATTTTAGCTGACATTTTTAATATTTTTTTAAAATTTTAATAGTTTATTTTATCATAAAATTATAAATAATATTTTTTTTAAAAATAAAATTTTATTTTTTTAAAATAAATTAAATAATTTATTTTTAAAAAATAATTGATTTTATGTGTTTTGAGATATAAAATGATACTTTCAACAATACTAAATCAATAAAGCGCTTTTAGCTCAGTTGGATAGAGCAACAGCCTTCTAAGCTGTCGGTCACAGGTTCAAATCCTGTAAAGCGCACCATACTTTAAAAAATTATTTTTGAAGAATCTTTTTTATTAAATTATTAATTTGTTTAATGTCGTTTAAACCTTCAATCTTATAATAATTTAAATTTCCTATTTTTTTTTCTCTAATATAAAATTTAATTAAAGGAATAGTTTTCTTTTTATATTCTAAGAATCTATAATCTAAAGAAGATAGATTATCATCTTTTCGATGAGTTAACTGTTCTCCAGTTATATCGTCTATTCCTTCTTTTTTTGGTGGTTTAAATTTATTATGATATAGTCTTCCAGAAGGAAGATGAATCATCCTTCCAATAATTCTTTCAATTAAAATATTTTTTGGAACATGAAAATTTAAAACAATATCTATTTTTATATTATTTTTTTTTAAATAAATTCCTTGAGATAATGTTCTAGGAAATCCATCCAATAAAAAACCATTTTGACAATCTTTTTCTTTAATTCTAGATTTTATTAGTAAAAATAAAATGTTATCTGGAACTAATTTTCCTTTTGAAATTAAATGTTTAATTTCTTCTCCTATCTTTGTTTTTTGATTAATTTGTTTTCTAAGCATATCTCCAGTAGAGATATGCGGAATATTATAATTATGGCTAATATAATTAGCCTGAGTTCCTTTTCCACTCCCTGGAGCTCCTAGTAAGATAATTTTCATATTTTTTTAAAATTTTAGTTTTTTATTGTATAGTAAATATTTTTTGTGTTAATAAATTATTTAATCGAAAAATAAATTTATTTGGATCTTCTAATGATCCGGTTTCAACAAATAATGCTTGTTCAAATAATAAATATATCCACTCTTTTAACTGTTTTTTTTCAGAAATATTATTGATATGTTTAATTAAAAGATGATTAGGATTAATTTCGAATATATATTTTATAGGAGATGTTTTTTGTCCTGCTGCAGAAAATAATTTTGCCATTTGTGTGCTCATATCAGCTGAATCAGTTACTAATACAGCAGGAGTATCAGTTAATTTATTAGTGAATTTAGCTTCTTTTATTTTATCTTTTAATATTTCTTTTACTTTTTTTATAAAATTATTTTTTTCAAATATTTTTTGATTTTTATTTTCTTCTTGTATTAAGTTATTTAATGATTCATCATTTTTACTTATTGATTGAATTTTTTTATCTTTAAATTCAGTTAAATGATTCATCATCCATTCATCAATTTTATCTGATAATAAAAGAACATCGATACTATTTTTTTTAAAGAATTCTAAATGAGGGCTATTTTTAGCAGATAAATAGTTGTCTGAAGTAATAAAATAAATTTTTTCTTGTTTTTCTTTCATATTTTTTATATAACTTTCTAGTGAAAGCGTTTGTTCAGATTTGTTATTAAAAACAGATGTAAATCTTAAAAGATTTGCAATTGTTTCTTTATTATATAGATCTTCAGCAATACCTTCTTTAAGTACTAGCCCAAATTCATTCCAGAATTTTTGATATTTTTCTGGTTCGTTAATAGATAATTCTTTAAGAAGCTTTAATACTCTTTTAGTTAAAGATTTTTTTAAACCACTAACAATTTTATTTTCCTGTAAAATTTCTCTAGAAACATTTAATGGCATATCATAAGAATCTACAATTCCGCGTATAAACCGAAGATAATTAGGTAGAAATTGTTGTACGTCATCCATGATATAAACTTTTTTTACATATAACTTTAGTCCGTGTTTATTATCTCTATTCCACATATCCCAAGGGGCTTTTGAAGGAACATAAAGTAAATTAGTATATTCTTGAGTTCCTTCTACAGTATTATGCGTCCAAATAAGAGGATTATTAATATCATTAGTTATGTATTTATAAAAATTTTGATATTCCTCTTGCTTTATTTCTGTTTTTTTTAAACTCCATAATGCTTTTGCTTTATTAATTTTTTTAAAAGAATAAGTTTTTTCTTTTTCATTATAAGAATTTATTTTTACTGGAATAGAAATATGATCGGAATATTTTTTTATAATGTTATTAATTTTCCATTCTTCAAGAAAAATTTTTTCTGAATCGTTTAAAAATAAAATTACTTCTGTACCTGTTTCTTCTTTTTTGATATTTTGAATAGAATATTCTCCCTTTCCATAAGACTCCCATAATACACCTTCATTTTTAGAACAATTTATAGATTTAGTTTTTACTATTACTTTTTTTGATACTATAAATGTTGAATAAAAACCTACTCCAAATTGACCTATTAACTTATTTTTTTCTTCTGTATTTCTTTTTAATTCACTTATAAATTTTTTTGTTCCAGATTTTGCAATAGTTCCTAAATTTTCAATAACTTCTTTTTTACTCATTCCTATTCCATTATCTGAAATACTTAAAGTATTATTTTTTTTATCTATAGACACATAAATATTAAAATCAATACTATTTTTATTTAATTCAGGATGAGATAAAAAATAAAATCTTAGTTTATCAATAGCATCTGAGGCATTAGAAATAATTTCTCTTATAAAAATTTCTTTATTTGAATACAATGAATGAATCATTAAGTGAAGCAGTTCTTTTGCTTCTGATTGAAACGAATATGTTTCTTTATTAACTTTTTCCATATATTTTCCAAATTATAAGTGATGAGTAAGATTTAGGTGCAGACAAATAAATTTAAACTAATTTAGTTTTTAAAAAATTAAATTGTAAATAAAACTAAATAATGTTAATTATTAATTAATTTATACCTTAAAAAGGTAAAGAAAAACCAGAAGGTAATTGTATATTATTTGACATATCTGACATTTTTTGTTTTTGAATTTCAGAAATTCTTCTAGATGCATCATTAAAAGCAGCAACAATTAAATCTTCCAGCATTTCTTTATCATCAAGCAATAATGAAGGGTCTATTTCTATTTTTTTACAATTATGTGCCCCATTAATAGTAACTTTAATTAAACCTGCTCCTGACTCTCCTGTTACTTCTACATTTGCCATTTCTACTTGTACTTTATTCATTTTTTCCTGCATTTGTTGAGCTTGTTTCATAAGGTTATTTAAACCATTTTTATTAAACATTTTTTTCTCTTTATTTATTTGATAAAAATATTATATAAATAATGTAAATTATTTTTTAAAAATAGAACTATTTACTTTTTTAAAGTTTGTTTCAAAAATTTTTTCTATCTTTCTTATTTTTTCATTTTTTATATTTTTTTTATTTATTGTATAAAAAATAATATTTTTCTTAGAATTTTCTTTTTCATTATTTTTTATAATATCTAAATTTCTTGTTTTTTTCAATTTTGTTTTATTATTATTATGATTTAAATAAATATTAATTTTTTTGTTCGGAATTTTTCTTTTTTCTATTTTTTTTTCTTTATTATTAATATCTTTTTCAGACTTAATTGATGATAGAAGATTAATCTTTTTTTTTATTTCGAGCAATTTTTTTTTTTTTTATTAATTTATCTGTTAATATTTCCGTTTCATTGAAAGTGTTTAAATTTTTATTTAAATTTTTTTTTAAAAAAAATTCTTTTTTAGATATTTTATCAACATAATTTTTATTATTGTTAATATTAAATATATTTTTATATTTTAAACTGTTTGAAAGAATATATTCTTCTTGATCTATAGATAATAATCGTAATGCTATCATTTCCACGCCCATTTTTTCTGTAGGAGAGTATTTTAGTTCTTTTCTTCCAATTAATATCATTTTATAGTATAAATGAATTATTTTTGAATCAATTTTATTTGATAGTTCTAAGATATTTTCTTTATATTCTCCTATATTATGTTCTTTCCAAAAAGAAGAAAACATTTGATTCATAGCAATATGATGTAAAGTTTTTAAGATAGCCACTAATACCTCCTCCCATTTAATTGATAAATAATTTAATTGACTTAATAAAGATTTAAATTCACTAATATTTTGCATAACTAAAGATTTTGTTAAAAAGAAAGAATAATAATCATTTATTCCTCCTATTATTTTTAATACATTTTTTGTTTTTATTTTTTTAAAATCGATAGAAATTGCTTGTTCAGTTAGATTTAGAGCATCTCTAATACTTCCATCTGCAGTAATAGCTAATAATTCTATAGCTCTAGGTTCGAATTGAATGTTTTCTTTTTTTAAAACATATTGAATATGATTATTTATATCTATAGATGATATTTTTTGTAAATTTAATTTAAAGCATCGTGAAAGGATAGTATCTGGTATTTTTTCAATATTAGTAGTAGCTAAAATAAATTTTATATGTTTTGGAGGTTCTTCTAAAATTTTTAATAAAGCATTAAAACTATGCTTAGATAACATATGTACTTCATCAATTAAATATATTTTAAAACGGCTTTGAGTAGGAGAATATTGAACACTTTCAAGTAACTCTCGCATATCTTCCACTTTTGTTCTTGAAGCAGCGTCTATTTCTAACAAATCTAAAGAACAACCTTTTTCTATATTTTTGCAATTTTGGCAAGTTCTACAAGGATTAGCAGTAATACCTGATAAACAGTTTAAACATTTAGAAAGCAGACGAGCTATACTTGTTTTTCCTATACCTCTTGTTCCAGAAAAAATCCAAGTTTGATGTATTTTTTTTAAATTTAAGGTATTAAATAAAGTAGCTATAATATTTTTTTGCCCTATAACTTCTGTTAATAATTGAGGTCTATATTTTCTAGCAAGAATTTGATAATTCATATTTTATAATATAATTATGTAGTTAAATAACTAACAATATAGTTGCGGAAGATATAATCTTCAACCTTTTATATTATAAGTTAATAAAAATTAAATATTTCTTGAATTCTTTTTAAAAAATAGTATAGTAGACCAACTTCATTAGCATTTTTGTGATGTTAGTTTAAACAACTGGTCAGGTTTGGAAGAAAGCAGCCAATTTAAATGATACAGGCACAATAATAATGTTAATGAAGTTATTATAAATTTTATAAAGATTGAAATTTTTTCATTTTCCAGTACTTTCCTTTTTTTTTCAATAAATCTTGATGCGATCCTTCTTCAATTATTTTTCCGTTTTCTAAAACTATGATATAGTCAGCATTAACAATTGTTGATAGACGATGAGCAATTACTATTAATGTGGTTTTTCTTTTTATGGAAAATAAAGCTTTTTGTATAGATTTTTCTGTTTTGGAGTCAATATTTGCAGTTGCTTCATCAAGTATTAATATTTTAGGTTTTCTTACTAAGACTCTAGCTAAAGCAATTAATTGTTTTTGTCCTACAGATAAATTATTACCTTGTTCTCCTAGAGAGGAATGTATTCCTTTTGGAAAAGAATTAATTAATGGAGATAAATGTACAATGTCTAATATTTTCCAAAGTTTATTTTCAGAAATATTTTTTCCTAAGGTTATATTTTCTAAGAAAGTATCAGCTAAGATAATAGGATCTTGTTGTACCATTAAAATTCCTTTTTTAATAGTTTCATAACTAAGAGAATTTATATTGTTTCCATCTATAAAAACTTCTCCTTTTTTAATGGGATAATAACCCATTAATAAATTAGCTAAAGTACTTTTCCCACTTCCAGTATGACCTACAAATGCTATAAAATTTTTTCCTGGAACATAAAGATTAATATTTTTTAGAACATGCATTTTATTACTTTCATATCTAAAATTTAAATTTCTTATTTTTATTTCCCCTTTTTTTATTAGAAATTTTTTTTCCCCAAATTTTTCCTTCGGAGAATCTATAAGCTCAAAAATCCTTTCTCCTGCTACTATTGCTTGTTGAAGTATAGATTGTTGACTACTAATGGTAATTAAAGGTTCACTAAGTCTACCTAAATAGCTCATAAAAGCATATAATGTGCCTACTTCAAAAATTTCATTCGGAATGATACTAATCAGTAAGATTAAACTACATAAAATACAAGAAGAAATTAAACTTAGCAATGGTCTAAGTAAAAATCCATCTAGTTTTAATATCTTCATTCTTTCAAGATAATGTAAGTTACTAACTTTTTTTATTAAAAGTTTAAATTTTTTTTCTTGATTAAATTGTTGAATTACATTCATACCATTGATGTATTCGTTAAACTTGTTGTTTAAATTTGCTACATAGTATCTAACTTTTCTTAAAATAGGAGTACTATAATGTTGGTAAGTTATCATTATTAATATTACCAATGGAAAAATAATAATAGATATTATAGCCATATGCCATTCTAAGCTAAACATTGCAATAATAGTTATTGCAATTAAAACTACGCTTCTCATTGTAGTTGCTATTACGGTATCGTATAATTCTTTTATTAATTCGGTATCATTTGTAATTTTAGAAATAATCTGTCCTATTGGTTGAGTATCAAAAACACTAATTGGCTGAAATAATGCTGCATTCATAACATCACATCTTAGTTTTTGTACTATTTTTAATGCTGTTTTATTAAAAACTACACTCTGTAGATAATATAGGTAAGCAGAAATTATTTGTAAAATAATAAATATCAATATAAAAAAAAGTACTTTTTTTAGTGATTCAGAATGTTGAAAAATAATATTATTAATAAAATAACTAATTAATATAGGTCCTATTACTTCTGTAATAGATGCAAATAACAACAAAAAAAGCGCTATGATAAAAAAATTTTTCCAAATCATTCCATATAAGAGTAAACGTTTTAATACGGACCAAAATGAGATTAGATTAACCATAATAATATTTTTCCTAATATTTTTTATCTAATTCTTCTAATAATCTTTGATCATAGTAGGTTTTACTATACCATTTATTTTTTTTTATTAATTCAACATGAGTTCCCTTTTGCATTATAGAACCTTTATCCATTACTATGATTTCATCAGAATTAGAGATGACAGATAATTTATGACTACTAATTATCATGGTTTTATTTGTTCTATTCCATATTTTTAAGTTATTTAAAATTTTTTCAGCAGTATATCCGTCAACTGCAGATAAAGAATCATCTAAAATCAATATTTCTCGGTTAGTTAACAATGCTCTTGCAATTGCAATTCTTTGTTTTTGACCGCCAGAAAGCATAACTCCTTTTTCACCTACTTGAGTTTTATAACCCTTAGGTAATCGGATAATATCTTTATGTATACAAGCAATAGAAGCGACATATTCAATATCTTTAAAATTTGAATTTGAATTTCCTAAGGAAATATTATTTTCTATGGTATCTGAAAATAAAAAAGTGGTTTGATTAACAACAGCTAATCTAGATCTCCATTCATTTAAATTTATTTTTGATAAAGACATATTATGGAAATAAATATCTCCTTCTAAGTTAGTAAAGTTATATTGAATTAAATTTAGTAGAGTGCTTTTTCCACACCCTGTTGGACCACATAAACCTAATTTTTTTCCTGGTTTAAGAGAGAAAAATAAATTTTTGATTGATGATTTTTTATTATTAGGGTAATAATAATTTTTGATATTAACGTTTAAAACACCAGGTAATGGGGGTATATGTTTTTTTTTATCTTTTTTCTTTTTATCGTTAAATTTAATAATTTTTTCTATTCTTTCCCAAGCCGCACTTCCTCTTTCTACGATATTAAACATCCACGCTAAAGCTAACATAGGCCAAACCATTAAACCAAGATACATGATAAAAGTTGTTAGTTCTCCTAATGTTATTACATTATTCCATACTAGCCACCCTCCTTCAGTAATAGCTAACAAGTTTGAACAAGCAATAGTTAAATGTATAGTTGGATCAAACAAAGCATCTATTTTAGCTACTTGCATATTTTTTTTTCCAGCATCCTTAGCTATTAAATTAAATTTTTTAGATTGTTTTTTTTCTAATCCAAATGATTTTATCATTCTAATACTAGTTAAACTTTCTTGAGTTTGATTATTTAATAAAGAAAAAGAAGTTTGTGCTTGATAAAATGATTTATGTAATTTTTCACCATATCTTTTTATAATTATTGCCATAATAGGCATAGGTAAAAGAGAAATTATGGTTAATATCCAACTGATTTGAGAAATCATAACAACAATAACTAAACACCCCATTACTAAGGAATCAACTAATGTTAATACTCCTTCTCCTGACGCAAATACTATACGATCTACATCATTCGTTGCACGTGCTATTAAATCTCCGGTTCTATATTTTAAAAAAAAATCTTGGTTTTGCTTGCTAAAATAAGAAAATAATTTTTCTCTAAGTTCTATCGCTAATTTGTAAGCTGCCCCAAAGAGTAATACTCTCCAAATATATCTTAATATATACACAATAATAGCAGCGATTAATATTATCCCTATCCAGGGAATAATTGTTTTATTTTCTATTCTTTTTTGAATAATCAAATCTACTAACATTCCAACGAGTTTAGGAGGTAATAATTGTAAAAATGCTATAATAATAAGAAGAAAAACAGCTCCTAGATATCTTTTCCATTCTCTTAAAAAGTACCAACTTAATTGTTTAAAAAAAATCACAAAAAATTCCTAAAATTTTAAAATAAATATTTAAAAAAATTTGGTTATCAATAATTATATTTACATATATAAAAGATCTAAAAAAATTTATCTTTAATTTTTTATTTTGAACCAAAAATATTTTTATTGAGAATATGATATTATCATAGAATATATTTTCTATATAAAATTAATTTTTTAATTTTTTTTTAATAAAAATATATTTGTAATATGACAGTGATATAATTAATAGTTTATATTTAAACTTTTTTTATAAAAAAATGAAAAAGAAAAGTAAAGCATTAGTAATTTTTAGTGGAGGACAAGATTCCACCACTTGTTTAATTCAAGCAAGAAAAAAGTATGAAGAAGTTCATGCAATTACTTTTAACTATGGACAACGGCATCAACAAGAAATAAAAGTAGCTGTTGATTTAATTAAAATCATTAATATTTATAAACATAAAATAATTAATATTTCTAATTTGAATAAATTGTTTTTAAGCAGTTTAACTAATAAAAATTTGTTTTCTAAAAAAAAAAAAAATAATTTTTCTGATTTACCGGATACTTTTGTACCTGGCAGAAATATATTATTTTTAATCTTATCTTCTATTTATTCATATAATCATAATATTCAAGATATTATCTTAGGAGTAAATCAAATAGATTTTTCAGGATATCCGGACTGTAGAAGTGAATTTATCAATAGTATAAACAGTTCTATAAAACTAGGAATGAGTTATCCTTTTTTATTAAAAACACCATTGATAAACTTAAATAAAAGTGAGATATGGGCTCTTTCAGATTTTTATAATCAAACTTCTTTAATTATGCATTATACCTTAACTTGTTATAATGGAATTAAAGGAAAAGGTTGTGATAAATGTAAAGCATGTCAAATTAGAAATACTGGTTATAAGGAATGGAAACAGGATAAAAAATTTTTTATGAAATCATTAAAATCAAAAATTAAGTTAGATTAATTTCACTGAATTAAAATAATTAGAGTTGTATTTATTTTTGATAATATAATAATTTAGTATTTAATATTATAAACAATTCAGAATTTTTTTTAGATACCGAATTTTTTATTTACATATAAATTTTAAAAAAAATAGCTGGTACAAAATTAAAATTTTGCCAGCTATTTTTAATAAAATACATTTATTTTAATATAAAATAAAAATTTTAAAAAATATACGGATTATTTTCTAATGCTAAACTCAATACTTCTTCAATTTTTTTAACTGGATATATTTTTAAACCTGATAGGATATTCTTAGGAATTTCTTCTAAATCTCTTTTATTTTCATAAGGAATTAATACTTTTTTAATTCCTCCTCGATGAGCAGCTAATAGTTTTTCTTTTAATCCACCTATAACTAATACATGGCCATGTAAAGTAATTTCTCCGGTCATAGCTATAGTTGATTTGACGGGATTTTTAGTTAAACTAGATACGATAGCCGTACACATTGCAATTCCTGCACTCGGACCATCTTTTGGTGTAGCTCCTTCTGGAACATGAACATGTATGTCATGTTTTTCATAAAAATTTTGATTAATTCCTAATTTTTTTGCGTTTGATCGAACAACTGTTAAAGCAGCTTGAATAGATTCTTGCATTACTTCCCCTAAAGATCCAGTATAAGTTAATTTTCCCTTTCCAGTTACGCATTCTGTTTCTATGGTTAGTAAATCTCCTCCAACTTCAGTCCAAGCCAATCCCACTACTTGACCAACATGATTTTTTTTATTAGCTTTCCCATATATAAATCTTTTTATTCCTAAATATTCTTTTAAATTATTTTTATTTATTGAAATAGATGTTATTGCTTTATTAAGTAGTAATAATTTGACAGATTTTCTACATATTTTAGATAATTCCCTTTCTAAATTTCGTACTCCAGCTTCTCTAGTATAATATCTAATTATACTTAATATAACATCATCGGTTATATGCAATTCTTTTTTCTTTAATGCATTTCTTTGAATTTGTTTTGGTTTTAAATGCGTTTTTGCAATATTCAATTTTTCGTCTTCGGTGTATCCGGAAATTCGTATAACTTCCATACGATCCAATAAAGGAGAAGGTATGTTCATCGAATTAGATGTAGCAACAAACATAACATTGGATAAATCATAATCAACTTCTAAATAATGATCATTAAAAGATACATTTTGTTCTGGATCAAGTACTTCTAATAAAGCAGAAACTGGATCAACTCGCATATCACAAGATATTTTATCAATTTCATCTAATAAAAAAAGAGGATTTTTTACTCCTACTTTAGCCATTTTCTGCATTAATTTTCCTGGCATTGAGCCTATATATGTTCTTCTATGACCTCTGATTTCCGCTTCGTCCCTCATACCTCCTAAGGCCATTCGTACATATTTTCTTCCAGTTGCTTTTGCTATAGATTTTCCTAATGATGTTTTACCTACTCCCGGTGGGCCTACTAGACATAAAATCGGACCTTTCATTTTAGAAATTCTACATTGTACAGCTAGATATTCCAAAATTCTTTCTTTTACTTCTTTTAATCCAAAATGGTCTAAGTCTAATTTTTTTTTAGCTATTTTTATATCTTTTTTAACTTTACTTCTAGAATTCCAGGGTACTTGTATCATCCAATCAATATAACTTCTAACTACAGTTGCTTCAGCAGACATGGGTGACATCATTTTTAATTTTTGCAATTCTAATAAAGTCTTTTTTTTAGCTTCTTTTGACATTTTAGCTGCAATAATTTTCTTTTTTAAATATTCATTTTCATCGGGAACATTATCAATTTCTCCTAATTCTTTTTGAATAGCTTTAATTTGTTCATTTAAATAATATTCCCTTTGGCTTTTTTCCATTTGTTTTTTAATTCTATCTCTAATATTTTTTTCTATTTTAAGTAATTCTATTTCTGATTCCATTAAGGCCATCAAATATTCAAGTCGTTCATTTATTGAAATCATTTCTAATATTGATTGTTTATCTGTTAACTTTAAAGGTATATAAGCAGATATGGTATCAGCAAGTTTTGTAGCTTCTTTGATATTACTAATTGAACTTAATATTTCAGAAGGTATTTTTTTATTTAATTTAATATATAAATTAAATTGAGCTATTGTTGCACGAATTAGAACTTTTTCTTCTTTTTTTTCAATAGTATTATCTTTTATTTTTTCAACTTCAGCAAAAAAACATTCATTATTTTCATTGAAAGAAATAATTTTTGCTCGTTGTAAACCTTCAACTAGGACTTTTACTGTTCCATCAGGCAATTGTAGCATTTGTAAAATAGAAGCAATTGTACCTATTGAAAACAAATCAATAGATTTAGGTTCTTCCATAGAAGCTTTTTTTTGAGCTACTAACAAAATTTTTTTGTCATTATTCATAGATTTTTCAATACATTTGATTGATTTTTTTCGACCTATAAATAATGGAATTACCATATGCGGATAAACTACGACGTCACGCAATGGTAATACGGGAATTTCAATGCGTTCAGAACGCTCAATATTCATAGAGCTCTCTCTTAGTTTAATTTCCGCTAAGTATTAAAAACTATAATTTCTAATATACATAGAGGTAAAAAATTTTAATTCAGTATATCTTGATGTAATGTTAATTTTCAATGAAAAGTAATTAAGATTATTTAAAATAGTAAAAAATTAATTATTAATTAATTAATAAAATTAATTTTTTTTATTTATTATTTTTATAAATTATTTCAGGAATATTGATTCCTTTAACTACTTTTTGAGTAATTAATACTTTAATTACATTTTCCATTGAAGGTAAATTATACATAGTTTCTAATAAAATATTTTCAAGAATTGATCTTAAACCTCTAGCACCAGTTTTTCGTTTTATTCCTTTTTTTGCTATTTCTAAGATAGCTTCTTTATCAAATTTTAGTATTATATTTTCTATTTGAAATAAAGTTTTATATTGTTTTATTAAAGAATTTTTTGGTTCTTCTAAAATTTTTACTAATGATTGTTCATCTAATTCTTCTAATGTTGTAAGAATAGGTAACCTACCGACAAATTCTGGAATTAGTCCAAATTTAATTAAATCTTCTGGTTCAATTTTTTTTAGTAATTTAGAAGATATATTCTTTTTTAATTTAGTTTCTAAAATAGCATTAAAGCCTATACTTTCTCCTGAATTTATTCTTTTAGAAATAATTTTTTCTAGTCCTAAAAATGTTCCTCCACATATAAATAAAATTTTAGAAGTATCTATTTTTATAAATTCTTCTTGAGGATGTTTTCTTCCACCTTTAGGTGGAATTGAAGCGATTGTTCCTTCTACTAATTTTAGTAAAGCTTGCTGAACTCCTTCTCCAGATACGTCCCTAGTAATAGAAGGATTATCTGATTTTTTAGAAATTTTATCAATTTCATCTATATAGATAATTCCATATTCTGCTTGGTTAACATCAAATTTGCTATTTTGTAAAAGTTTTTGAATTATGTTTTCAACATCTTCTCCAACATATCCGGCTTCTGTTAAAGTAGTAGCATCTGCTATGGCAAAAGGGACGTTAAGTAATTTAGCTAAAGTTTCGGCTAATAATGTTTTTCCACTTCCGGTAGGTCCAATTAGTAAAATATTGCTTTTTCCAAATTCCATATCGTTTTTATTAGCAGTATGTATTTTACGTTTATAATGGTTATAAACAGCTACTGATAATACTTTTTTAGTTTGTTCTTGCCCTATAACATATTGATCAAGTAGAGATTTAATTTTTTGAGGAGTTGGTAATTTATCAAGATCATAGTTAAAGTTATATTTTTTTTTCTCTTTTAAAAAAAAATTATAAAATAACTTTGTACATTCAAAACAAATAAAAACTAAAGGTCCAGCTATTATTTTTTTTGTTTCTTTTTGGTTTTTTCCACAAAAAGAACAATTTATATTCTGATTAGATTCAATATTTTTTTTATCTTTCATTAATTACAATCCTATAATTTAATTCATTATCTTTTGAAAAATTAAAAATAATTAAAGTTTAGTTAATATTAACTAATATTTTTATCGATGATTTAAAATTGAATCTATTAATCCATATTTAAGAGCTTCTTTAGCTGAAAGAAAACAGTCCCTTTCAGTATCTTTTTCTATTTTTTTTATTGATTTTCCTGTTTGTATGGAAAAAATATGATTTAATTTTTTTTTTATTTTAATAATTTCATTTGCATGAATTTCTATATCTGAAACTTGCCCTTTATAACCGCCTAACGGTTGGTGTATCATAATTCTAGAATTAGGAAGAGAAAATCTTTTACCTTTTGTACCTGAAGATAGTAAAAAAGCACCCATGGAGCAAGCCTGCCCTATACAAATAGTATTGATTTCTGGTTTAATGAATTGCATGGTATCATAAATAGATATCCCTGAAGAAATGATACCTCCTGGAGAGTTAATATATAATGAAATATCCTTATTTGGATTCTCAGCTTCTAAAAATAAAAGTTGAGCAATAACAGAATTAGCTAAATAATCTTCTATTGCTCCTGTAATAAAAATAATTCTTTCTTTTAATAATCTAGAATATATGTCATAAGAACGTTCTCCTCTGGGAGTTTGTTCTATAACCATAGGTAAAAAATTTATTTTTTTATTTTTTGTAAATAATAAAGAATTATGATTAAACATAATTATTTCCTTTCATTCTTATTTTTTTTAAGTAAATATATAAAAAATATATTTTTAATTTATATGTTCAAAGCGTAATAAATAGCTTTTTTGAAAGAACATTTTTTTTTATTTTTTTCTGTTTTTTTTATTAAAAATTTTATAGCTTTATTTTCCAGTAAAATATTCTTTATTTCTTCTTTTTTTGTTTCTATACTTTTTTGAGAAAAATTTTTATATTTTCTGATTATTTTTTCGTTGTATATTTTTAGTTTTTCATCTTTTATTTGAATATGATTTTCTTCAATAATTTTATTTAATAATAATTTACTTTTTATTCTATTTTTAGATTGAAGAATAATATTATTATAAGGCAGTGGTATTAAAAAATTTTTTTTATTTTTTTTAAAAATGTAATCGTTATAAACTTTCAATAATTTTAATTCTTTTTTAATCCATGTAGATGGTAATTTTATAGGATTTTCAGCAATTAAATTACTAATAATTTGTTTTTTTAAATAAATAAAATTTATATTTTTAATTTCTAATTTCATTTGTTGATTAACTTTATCAAAAAATTTTTTGATTGATTCGTTCCAATTCATTAATTTTAACTTTTCTTTATTTATTAATTGTTTTTCTTTTTGTTTGATAGTTAAAATTTTTATATTTATTTGTATTTCTTTTCCTTGAATTTTTTTTTCAGGATAGTATTTATCAATTTTAACAAATACAGAAAATGTTTTATGTTTAGATGAAGTAAATATTTTTTTTTCTATTTCTTTTAAAATTTCATTTTTTCCCATGAAAAAAGAATAGGTTGAGGAATCTAATTTTCTTTTTTTATTTAGTAAATGAACATCATATTTTATTGTAACTTCATCTCCAATATTAATATTTTCTTTTTTTTCAATCCAACTATTATTGTGAATAAAGTTATCAATAAAAAATTGAGTGTCCTGATCATCAAAATTAACAGTTAATTTCTTTATATTGTCAAATTTTTTTTTTCTTATTTTAATTGATGGATATTTTTCAACATCTACAAAGTAAATGAAATCTTTTCCAGTTATATATTTAGAAGGGTAATATTTTGGTTCTTTGATAGGTACTATTTTTTTTTCTAAAATAAAGTCTAAAAATTTTTCTTTCATTTTTTTTAAAATAACTTCTTTTTCTATTGTTGCTTGATAGTTGTTTTGAATTATTTGAATAGGAACCCTACCTGTTCTAAAACCATTTATTTTTATTTTTTTACTAAAAGATGATAATTCTTTTTTTATTGCTATATTAATATCATTATATGGAATTGTTATTTTTATATATTTTTTAGAATCTTTACTAGTTTTCATAGTATTTTACTATCCTTATAAATAATGATTTATGCTATTAATTTTAGAAGAAATATGAAAAATATTTTTTAATATTTAAAAAAAAGAAAAATTTTGTTATTAATAGCATAATTTTTTTAAAAAAAACCGTATTTTAAATAGTTAAAATTTTTAAAAATAAATATGTTTAAAGTAATACTTTGATATAATAATGTTATTATAAGAAATGAGTATATATTTATTTTTTAAAACATATTAATATAATTTATTTTTTATTGTCTTTTAATTTCTTTAAATTACTAGAAATATAAAAATTAAAAAAATAATTAATTTATAAAACGTTTTTTTTGGAAAGAAAATAAAAAATATTTTTACAAAATATATAGTTTTTCAAACTAATGTTTAAAAATACAAAATTATTTAAAACAATTATAATATTTAAAGTTTTATAAAACAAGAATATTGTTTTTATCTTTTTTTTAAATGATAAGTAATTTTAAATTTTATTTAAAAAATAAAAATCAATTTTTTTTCAAAAAATTTTTAGAAAATAAGTTATTATATTTTTAATATTTAATTATTAATTTTTTTAAGAAATAGATTATATGTTAGTAAAAAATTTTAAAAAATATATGATATATATCAAAAATATATTGTTTATTAAAAAATATTATTTTTAAGGTTTTTAAAAAATGAAATTTCCAATAAAAAAAAAAAATATTATAATATTAGTATTAATGACAATTATATTATTTATGAATTCTTGTCATGCTTCTTTGTTAGAACCTCAAGGGGAGATAGCAATAAATCAAAAAAAAATAATATTATTTTCTTTAGGAATGATGTTAATAGTAGTTGTTCCAGTTATTATAATGACTTTTTGGTTTGCTATTAAGTATAGAAAATCAAATATTAAATCAAAATATACTCCTAATTGGTCTTATTCTAGAAATATAGAATTATTAGTTTGGATAGTACCGATATTAATCGTTTCTTGTTTATCAGTAGTAGCGTATAAAACTACTCATAAATTAGAACCCAGTAGACCTTTAATTTCTCAAAGTAAACCTATAAAGATAAATGTAATTGCTTTAGATTGGAAATGGCTATTTATTTATCCAAAATATCGAATTGCAACTATTAATGAAATATCATTTCCAAAAAATGTTCCTGTTCAATTCAAAGTTACTTCTAACTCTGTGATGAATTCTTTTTTTATTCCTTCTCTTGGAAGTCAAATTTATGCGATGCCTTGCATGTCAACTACTTTAAATTTAATAGGAAATAATTCAGGAAAATATACTGGTATATCTTCTAATTATAGCGGGAAGAATTTTTCTAACATGAAGTTTTCTGTCTTAATTACAGAAGATAATTTATCTTTTATTTCTTGGGTAAATAAAGTTAAAAAAAATGGAATTTCTTTAAAAAATAAAGAAGAATATCTTAACGATATTTTTAAACCAGATGAAAAAGATAAAGTGCAGTACTTTTTTGATATAGATAATAATATATTTAATAATTTAATTCGTAGTTGCTATTTACAACCTAAAAATTATATTAATAATAATTATAGAAAAAATTAATCTAATTTATTTTAAGAGATATAACAATGCTTGGAAAATTAACTTTATCTGATATACCTTACAATGAACCGATTATTATGTTCACTTGTTTTTTTATTATATTAACAGTTACTTGTATATTTTTTTTAGTTACTTATTTTAAAAAATGGAAAATTTTTTGGACAGAATGGTGCTGTTCTGTTGATCATAAAAAAATAGCAATAATGTATATTATTTTAGCATTTGTAATGCTTTTTCGAGGATTTACTGATGCTATTATGATGCGATTACAACAGGTAATTTCCTCTTCTGGAAAACAAGGATTTTTACCTTCTCATCATTACGATCAAATATTTACAGCACATGGTGTCATTATGATTTTTTTTGTTGCCATGCCGTTGATTATAGGTTTAATGAATTTTGTTGTGCCTTTGCAAATTGGAGCTCGAGATGTAGCATTCCCATCACTTAATAATATAAGTTTTTGGTTAACTTTTAGTGGAGCGATGCTTTTAAATATTTCTTTAGTAGTAGGAGAATTTGCACAGACAGGATGGTTAGCATACCCCCCCTTATCAGAGTTACAATATACTCCAGGAGTAGGTGTAGATTATTGGATTTGGAGTTTACAAATTGCAGGAATAGGTACAACATTAACTGGAATTAATTTTTTAGTAACAATTTTAAAAATGAGAACAGCTGGAATGGATATGTTTAAAATGCCAATTTTCACCTGGACATCTCTTTGTGCTAACATATTAATAATATGCGCTTTTCCTGTATTAACCGTAGTATTAACGTTATTAACTTTAGATAGATATTTAGGTTTTCATTTTTTTACTAATGGTTTTGGTGGAAATCCAATGATGTATATAAATTTAATTTGGATTTGGGGTCATCCAGAAGTATATATCTTAATTCTTCCAGCTTTTGGAATTTTTTCAGAAGTTGTTCCAACTTTTTCTAAAAAAACATTATTTGGATATGTTTCATTAGTTTGGGCTACTATTGCTATTACTATTTTATCATTTATTGTTTGGTTGCATCATTTTTTTACTATGGGATCGGGTGCTAATATAAATAGTTTTTTTGGTATTGCTACTATGATTATCGCTATTCCAACAGGAGTTAAAATTTTTAATTGGCTTTTTACCATGTATCAGGGAAGAATTGAATTACATTCAGCCATGTTATGGGCTATTGGATTTTTAATTACTTTTTCTATTGGTGGTATGAGTGGAGTATTGCTATCTGTTCCCAGTGTTAACTTTGTGCTTCATAATAGTTTATTTTTAGTTGCTCATTTTCACAATGTAATTATAGGAGGAGTAGTATTTGGTTGTTTTTCGGGAATAACTTATTGGTTTCCTAAGTTATTTGGATTTACGTTAGATGAATATTGGGGAAAAAAAGCATTTTATTTTTGGATAGTTGGGTTCTTTTTAGCTTTTATGCCATTATATTATTTAGGGATAATGGGAATGACTAGACGTTTAAGTCAAAATATAGAAAATCAATTTCATTCTTTTTTATTAGTTTCAGTGGTAGGAACTTTTTTTATTACCCTAGGTATAATATCTCAGGTTATACAAGTTATAAAATCAATTATTTTAAGAAAAAAATATGCTGATTTAACAGGAGATCCATGGGATGGTAGAACACTAGAATGGTCTACATCATCTCCACCTCCAGTATACAATTTTTTAACGCGTCCTAAAGTTAGAGAAAGAGACGAATTTTGGAGAATTAAAAAAAATAATTGTCTTAAAAATGTTAATATATTTCATGAAAAAAATATTATTATTCCTAATAGTACGAATATAGGTGTAATAATTTCTTTTTTTTCTATTTTATTAGGATTTTCTTTTGTTTGGCATATTTGGTGGATAGCATTATTATCGTTTTTAACTATTATTTTAATCTGGATCAATGATAGTTGTAAGAAAAATTCTAAAACTATACTTAATATAAAACAAACGAAAAAAATAAAATAATAAAAAAATTAGGTTTATAAAAATGTTAATTAATAATTTAAACAATGTTATTAAAAAAAAACATATATCTAAAAAAAAAGATATTAATGAAAAAATAGTTTTTGGATTTTGGGTATATTTAATTAGTGATTGCATATTGTTCGCAACAATGTTTGCAGTATATGCTGTAATGATGAATAGTGTTTCATATTTTTGGATTAAAAAAGATTTTTTTAATTTATCAACTGTTTTCTTAGAAACTATTTTTTTGCTATGTAGTTCTATTACTTATGGAATTGCTAATATTTTAATTGATTATAATAAAAAAAAATATTTTTTTATTTTTTTTATTGTTACTTTTTTATTTGGATTTTCTTTTATCAGTTTAGAATTTTTCGAATTATATTCATTAATTTTAAAAGGTTATACTCCAACAAATAATGCTTTTTTGTCCTCTTTTTTTGTTTTAGTAAGTACTCATGGAATTCATATTTTTATTGGACTAGTATGGCTTTTAATATTAATTTTTAATATAAAAAAAATAGGATTAGTTAAGAAAAATAGAACTCAAATTAAATGTTTAGGGTTATTTTGGCATTTTCTTGATATTATATGGATTTGTATATTTACTTTTATTTATTTATTTGGAAAATTAATATGAAAGAATTAGCTTCTAATAAAAAAAAAAAATTTCTTGAAGAAATATATGTTTATGGAATAGGTTTTCTTTTATCTTTTATTTTGACAGTTTTTCCATTTTTTATGGTAGTTTCTAACTTTTTTTCAAAATTTAACACTTTATTTTTTATTTCTATATTTGCAATTATTCAAATAATAATACATTTTAAATATTTTTTTAAGCTAGAATTTTCTAAAACAAATCCTTGGTATTTAATATCAATATTTTTTTCATTAATAATTATTTTTATTATTATTTTTGGATCTATATGGATTATGTTTAATTTAAGTTACCATTTAATGGATCATTAAAAATGAATTTTATAATTTTTAAAAAATATTTTGAACTTATAAAACCAAAAATTATATTAGGAAATTTAATACCTGTAATAGGAGGTTTTTTCTTAGCTTCTAAAGGACATATCCATTTATTTTTATTATTTAATGTTTTAATAGGAACATTTTTAATTATTGCTTCTGGCTGTGTATTTAACAATATTATAGATAGAGATATAGATAAAAAAATGCATAGAACAAAAAATAGAGTATTAGCAAAAAAATTATTAACTATAAAAGTTGCTTTTATTTATGGAACTTTATTAGGTTTTTTTGGTTTTTTGTATTTATTTTTTTTTACAAATATATTAGTATTTTTCTTAAATTTAGTTGGATTCATAATCTATGTTTTTTTGTATAGTAAATATATGAAACCTTATTTTATTTATTCAACTGTTATTGGTGGATTTTCAGGTTCTTTACCCCCAATAATTGGATATTCTATGATAGAAAATAAAATAAATTTATGTACTTTTGTTTTGTTTTTAATTTTTTTATCTTGGCAAATTGCTCATTTTTATTCGATTTCTATTTTTAGATTTTATGATTATCAGTCAGCAGGGATACCTATTTTTTCTGTTATTAACGGTATTAGAAAAACTCAATACAATATATTATTATTTATCTTTTTTTTTATTTTTTTTTCTATTTTTTTATATTTTTTAAATATAACTAATTATTTTTATTTTATAAGTATGTTCATATCAGGATGGTTATGGTTTATTTTAGGAATTTTAACAATTGATTATTTCAATTCCATTATTTGGTCAAAGATTATGTTTTTTATTTCCATAGGCATAATATTTTTCTTCAGTTTATTAATTTCTATATGTTATGTAAGTTAATTATTAATTTTTAAAATTTATAAACAATTAGTGGGTTTCGGTATACCAGCAATTTTGCTAGCTTGTTTTGCAGCTCCTTTTGGAAATAAAATAAATAAATGTTGACTATTTATTTTTTTCTTTTTTTTATAATTTATCGTTGTTATTAACAATCTAATAGAAGGTGTAATCTTAAATTTAAGATAAAATGTTCTTATAAAAAAAATTATTTCCCAGTGTTCTTTAGTCATTACAATAGATTCTTTAATAGCAATATTTATAGCTATTTTTTTATTCCAATTTTTATAATTTAATAGATATCCTTTTTTATTAAATAGATTAGTTGAAGTTTTATTTTTCATTTTTTTGGTTTTTTTAACTAAAATTTAATATTTTATATTATAAAAAATATATTTTCGTCAAGTTTTAAAATTTAATGCAAATTAATTTATTTAAAATTTTTATTTTTTTTAAATATTAAATAATTTTCTTTTGCTATATTTAATATATTAAAAATTTAAAAAAAAATTATAAAAAAAGATATAAAAAATGAATATTCGAGAAATTAGAGTCACTATTTTTGTATGTTTGCTATTCTTTTTAAGAATATTTGCATTATCTATTGTAATGTCTTCATTTAGTCAATATGGATTAAAATTTAAAGATACCAATGAATTTTTAATCGGATTAGCAATTGGTACTTATGGTTTTTTTCAATTTATTTTTCAAATAATTTTTGGTTTTTTATCCGATAAATTTGGTAGAAAAGTAATTTTAATTTTAGGAATGTTTTTATTTTTTTTAGGATGCATCTTTTTAGCTTTAAATAAATCTATTTGGGGAATAATTATTGGAAGATCTATACAAGGTGCAGGAGCAATTTCTTCTGTTTTAATAGCTTGGATATCTGATATAGTTCTAATTAAAAATTTTTCTAAATCTATGATGTTTATAGGATTAACTATTGTTTCTTCTTTTTTTATTTCAATTATCTTTTCTCCTTTAATATTTTTATATATAAATATAAATTTATTATTTTGGATAATGTCATTTTTTTCTATTTTGTGTTTAATTACATTATGGTATTTTTATGATTTTTTTGATACATCTAATTTTTTAGAAAAAAAAATAAGAATTAGAAAAAAAAATCTCGTTTCTATTTTATTTAATTTTAAATTATTATTTTTGAATATAGGAACTTTTTTTCTATATTTTACATTGACTTCTAATTTTATAGAATTACCTAAAATAATGAAAATATTAAAAATATTGCCTTTTCTTCAATTTAAAATTTATGCATTAACAATATTTATTTCTATTTTTTTTACTATGCCTATAATTCATTTTTTTGAAAAGAATAATTTTTTAAAAGAAATTTTTATTTTATTTATTACTTTTTTAATAATTTCAGATTTTATTTTATTGAATTTTATAAAAAATTTTTTAGGTTTAATAATTGCAATTCAATTTTTTTTTCTTTCATTTTCTATTTTTTCTTCTTATATTCCTTCATTAATTAATAATTTTTCCTATAAAAATTATAAAGGAACTACTTTATCTATTTATTATTCTTTTCAATCATTAGGATCTTCATTAGGTGGAATTTTTTCGAGTTGGATTCAATTTAATTATTTAATTTCTCCTTTTTTTATAAATATATTAATAAATATATTTTGGTTAATTTTTACTATTTATTTTTTTTATAAAGTTAAATATAAAAATAGTTAAATTAATAGTTGTACATTTTTAAATCCTTTTTTTCTTAAATAAAGTTTTTGTAATTTGCTCATAATGCCTTTTTTACAATATAATAACCATGTTTTTTTTTGATCTAGTTTTTTAAATTCATTTTGTAATCGATAAAAAGGTATCCAATGTATTTTCATATTAGATATATTTATTGGATCTTCAATATGTTCTTCATATGAACGTATATCTAAAATAGCAGTATAAATTGGACAGTAAAGAACAATATTATTTTTATTCATTTTTTTTTAAAGTAAAAATATTTTTTTATATATAAATATTATAATAAAGTTATAAAAATAAAAAGTAATAATTTTTTAATTATTATTTATATAATTTCTAAAAAAAATTTTATTTTTTTTAATTTAAAATTTAATCTATTTTAAAAAAGTGAAGCATGATTAATGTTTAATCATATTTTTTAATAAAATTAAACATTTATTTTTATAAAAAATTAGTTACCTTAAAAAGTTGAGTAATAGTATGAATCATTTTTTAAAAAAATATCCAACTTTATTATTAGCGAATTCCGTTCAAAAATTACGATTATTATCAATTGAAATATTACCAAAATTATGCTTTGAATTACGAGATTATTTAATAAATAGTATTCAAAGATTTGGAGGTCATTTTTCATCTAATTTGGGAGTAATCGAAATTACAGTGGCGGTACATTATGTATATAATACGCCATTTGATAATTTATTATGGGATATAGGACATCAATCCTATCCTCATAAAGTATTGACAGAAAGATCTAAAAATATATTCAGTATTGGAAAAAAAGAAGGATTACATCCATTTCCTTCTTTTAGTGAAAGTATATATGATTGTTTTGGAACAGGACATTCTTCTACTACTATTAGTGCAGGATTAGGAATGTCTGTAGCAGCTCAAAAAGAAAATAAAAATAGAAAAACAATATCTGTTATAGGAGACTCCGCTATAGCTAGTGGAATGTCATTGGAAGCAATTAATAATATTGCAAATATTTCTTCTGATTTTTTAATTATTTTAAATGATAATAAAATGTCTATTTCCAATAGTGTTGGTATGTTAAAAAATTTTTTTTCGATATTATCTAAAGGAAAAAAAAATTTTTTATTTAAAAAGAAATATTTTTATAAAATCATAAATCAATTCGGAATAAATTATTACGGTCCTTACGATGGACATAATCTATTATTTTTAATTAAATTTTTAAAAAAGTTGCATTCTATTAATGGAATAAAATTATTCCATATAAAAACAAAGAAGGGAAAAGGTTATTCTCCTGCTGAAAAAGATCCAGTTAAATGGCATTTTATTTCAAAAGAAAATAAAAAAAACAAAAATTTTTCTTTTTTTTTTAAAAAAAAAATTACTTATTCAAAAATATTTGGAGATTGGCTATGCAAAATTGCTATAAAAGATAAAAAAATAATAGCTATTACTCCTGCAATGTCAATAGGTTCTGGAATAGAGGAATTTTCTAAATTATTCCCTAAACAATATTTTGATGTAGGTATTTCGGAACAACATGCAGTAACCTTTGCTGCTGGATTAGCATCTAAAGGATATAAACCGGTAGTAGCAATTTATTCTACTTTTTTGCAAAGAGCATACGACCAAGTAATTCATGATGTTTCAATACAAAATTTACCGGTTTTATTTATAATAGACAGAGCTGGTATAGTAGGACATGATGGAAAAACTCATCAAGGAATGTTTGATATTACATATCTTAGATCTATACCAAATTTTATTGTTATGGCACCTAGTAGTGGTAATGAATTATTAAAAATGTTAAATACTGCATATTTAAATTTTAATAAACCTATTGCAATAAGATATCCTAAAAAAAATTTTATAGATAATATATTATATTCTTCTAAAACTATACCAATAGGTAAAGCTTTAATCAAAAGAATAGGTAAAAAAGCTGCTATTTTAAGCTTTGGATCATTATTTTCATCAGCTAAAATAGTAAGTGAAAAATTAAATTTTACTTTAGTAGATATGAGATTTATTAAGCCTTTAGATATTAATTTAATTCTATTATTAGCAAAAAATTATCAATTTTTAATAACTATTGAGGAAGGTATTATTTCAGGGGGAGCGGGAAGTAGTGTAAATGAATTACTAATGTTTTATAAAATTAATATTTCAGTACTAAATATAGGTTTACCAGATAAATTTGTGTTTCATGGAGAACAAAAAGAAATTAAGAAGGAAATAAAATTAGATGCAGATGGAATACAAGAAAAAATATTGCAGTGGTTAGATTAATTTTTTTTAAAAAAAAATTTATTACACTAATTTAATTAGTGTAATAGATCATAATAATGTAAATTTTATATTTAATTTTTTTTAAAATTAGGTTTTTAATTTATAAAAAATAAATAAATCAAATTTTACAAGATATTTCTAGTTTAGAAACAACTTTATCTAATACTCCATTAATAAATTTATGACTTTTTTTAGCACCAAATAATTTAGCGAGTTCTATCCCTTCATTAATTACAACTTTATAAGGAATATCTTTTCTTTTAATTAATTCATATAAAGAAATTCTAAGAACTGTTTTTTCAATAGGATCTAACTCAGTTATTTTCCTAGATAAATATGGTTTTATAAATTCATCTAAAAATTTATAATGATCAGTAATTCCTATAATTAATTGACAAAAATAAATTATGTCTATTTTTTTATTAGTTATTTTTTTTAAAAATTGATTTTTAATATCAACTATATTATTTTTTGATAATTGCCAGGAATAAATAGCTTGTACTGCACATTCTCTTGCTTTTCTTCTAGTTAAAGGATTCATTTTTCTTCTTATTGTAAAAATGTTTATAAATGTTAAATTTTTTTTAAAAAAAATAATTAGTTATATAAATTATCGTCAGGTTTTAATATGATTCGTATATCTGAATCAATTTTTCGGATATTGGAAAAAAATAATTTAGGTGTTTTTGAAATTTTTGAATAATTGTCTAATAAACATAAAGAATTTGAATATTGGCCAAATAGTCTAGGTGCTATATAAATAATTAATTCATCAATTAATTTTTTTTTTAATAGAGCACCGGATAAAGAAGGCCCAGCTTCAATCCATAGATTATTAATTTTTAATTTTCCTAATTTCGTAAATAAATAGTTTAAATCTATTTTTTTTTCATAAGACGGAATTAATATTTGTTTTACGTTTTTAGGCCAAATAAAATTATCATATTTTAATCGAGCTAAAATAATATTTCCTTTTGTATGTATAAATTTATTAGAAGGAGTTAGTCTATTTTGACTATCAATAATGACTCTAATAGGTTGTTTTTTTTGATTTATATTATATTTTTTTAATTTTTCGCTGTTAAATTCATGGTATCTTACGTTTAATGAGGGATTATCGTAAAATATAGTTTTGCTAGTACTTAGAATAGCATCGCTTTTTGCTCTAAAATATTGAACATTTATACGCGATTTTTTAGAAGTAATCCATTTACTCTTACCATTCTGAAGAGAAGTTCTTCCGTCGATAGACATAGCTAATTTTAATTGAATCCAGGGAATACCCGTTCTCATTCTTTTTAAAAACCCTTGATTTATATATTCTGCTTCATTTTTCAAAATACCTTCTTTTACTATAATTCCTTTTTTTTTTAACCAAAAAATCCCTATTCCATTAACTTTTGGATTTGGATCCTTCATAGCTATTACTACCCTTGATATACCGGCAAAAAAAAGAGCTTCACAACAAGGAGGGGTTTTTCCGTAATGACAACAAGGTTCTAAAGTAATATAAGCAGTAGCTCCTTTTGATTTTTCCTTTGCTATTTTTAAAGCATGTATTTCGGCATGTTCTTCCCCTGATTTTTTATGCCATCCTTCTCCTACAATTTTTGATTTTTTTACAATAACACAACCTACATTTGGATTAGGACATGTAGTAAATTTTCCTAGTTTTGCTAAATTTATAGCTTTTTTCATATAAAAAATATCTTTCATTTGGAATCTCTTTTTTATAACAATAAATATATTTTTTTAAAAATGATTGAATCCTTTTTTATTAAACTTTATAGATTTTTTAAATTCTAACAGTTTATATCCTTTTTTTAATTCAGTAATATTTCCAATATGTGTATAAGGTACTTTACAAAATTTCATTAAATTATCTAAATATTTTTTTTGTTTTTCTGGTATAGTAAAACATAATTCATAATCTTCCCCTGAATATAAAGCCCATTTTATCCAATTTTTTTTATTGAAATTTTTTTTTAGTATTTTTGATATGGGAAAATTTTCTAAGTTTAAGTTTGCACCACATTGACTGGAATCTAAAATGTGTTTTAAATCCATAATTAATCCATCCGAAACATCGATTGCTGAGGTAGCAATATCTCTTAAAATTTTCCCTTGTGAAATTCGTGCAATAGGTCTTAAATGTTTTTTTACAAGAATATTATAAATTCTATTATTTTTTATTGAGATTTTTTTTGTTAGTAAATCAAATCCAGCTGCGCTGTCTCCTAATGTTCCTGTTACATAGATTAAATCTCCATTTTTAGCGCCTGTTCTAAATAATCCTTTTCCTTTTGGAATTAAACCATAGGCACTAATAGTAATGCTTAATGGCCCTCTAGTGGTATCCCCCCCTATTAGTTTCATATTATTTTTATAAATTAATTTAATTAAATTTTTGCTAAAAAATTTTATCCATTTTAAATTTATATAAGGCATTGTTATAGATAAGGTTAACCATTTTGGTTCTGCTCCAATAGCAGCTAAATCACTAAGATTTACAGCAAGCGCTTTATAACTTAAATCTATAGGATGTATATTTTTTAAAAAATGAATACCTTCTACTAAAGTATCTGTACTGATAGATAAAGCTTTATTTTTTGGTATTTGTACTACTGCACAATCATCTCCTATTCCTTTAATTAAATATTTATCTTTTTTTTTGAAACGATTAAAGTATTTATCTATAATTTTAAATTCATCAATTACCATATTTTTTAAATTTCTAGTTGTTTAAAATATTTTAAAATTTTTAAGTAATTTTTTTAATTTTACAATTATTACTTTATTTTTTTTATAAGATTTACCATTTCTAAAGCAGATATTGCCGCTTCCGAACCTTTATTTCCTAATTTAGTCCCTGCTCTTTCAATAGCTTGTTCAATGGTTTTTGTTATTAATATACCGATTAAAATCGGAATTTCATTTTTAATGCTAAGATAGGATAAATTTGAAAAAATAGGATTTGCTATAGATTTATAATGAGGAGTATTTCCTTTAATAATAGTCCCTAAAGCAATAATAGAATCATATTTTTTTTTTTTACATAAAATTTTTGCAATGATTGGTATCTCATAAGTTCCAGGAACATAAGATATAAAAATATTTTCTTTCTTCACTTGCCCAATTCTTATTAACGTATCAATAGCTCCATTCAATAAATGATTATTGATGAAATCATTAAATCTAGCTATAATTATAGCAATTGACGCATTTTTAGAAACAATACTTGATTTTAATATATTCATGTAAAAACCTTTTTAGTAAAAAATATTGTTTATATTTTATAAATATTTTTTGTTTTTTTATATATAACATAAAAATATTAAATTTTTTATTTTTTAATTTAAAAAATATTAAATTTATTAAATTTTTGTTTAAGAAAACATAATAATATATTTAATTTTTTTAAGGAAACAGTAATTGTGATTATTTTTAAAATAAATAAAAAATAAAATATTTTATAATAAAAAATTATTTTTTTTATTTTTTTAAAAAAATACTTTTAATTTAATATATTTTTTTAAATTTAGTTTTTTAGAAGATTTTTTTTTACTTAATTAAAAAATTTTTATGAATAAATAAATATTTTTTAATAAAAATATTTTATTTATTAATATTTTAGATTAAAATAGTTGTTTTTTTTATATTTTTAATATAAGATATAAATATATCGCGGGGTGGAGCAGTTCGGTAGCTCGTCGGGCTCATAACCCGAAGGTCGTTGGTTCAAATCCAACTCCCGCAACCAAAAATAAATAGAAATATTATTTCTAATATTTCTTCTTTTTTCAAATATTAAAACTCTTAAATTTTAATTACTTAAAATTTAATTAATTAAAATATAAATAATATTAATGATTAAACTAAAACCAAAAAACTATTTTTAATAAATTCTCTTTATTAAATTCATTATTTTTAATATATAAATGTATTAAGGGATTTAATTATGTATAAAAATCCTATTACTAACTTAGTAGAAGAGTTTAGACATAGTGTTCCTTATATTAACGCTCATAGAGAAAAGATATTCGTAATTACGTTGTCGGGTGAAGCTATTAAACATAAAAATTTTATTCATATAATAAATGATATAGGATTATTGCATAGTCTAGGAATTCATTTAGTTGTAGTATATGATGCCTCTCCACAAATTAAAAAACGTTTAATCAATAAAAAAATAAATTTTCATTATCACAAGAATGTATTGGTAACAAATACTGAAATATTAGAATTAGTTAAAGAAGAAATCGGAAAATTACAATTAGATATAACAGCGTTACTTTCTATGAGCTTAACTAATACTCCTTCTCAAGGAGCTAATATTAATGTTGTTAGTGGAAATTTTATTGTTGCTCAACCATTAGGTGTTGATAATGGAATAGATTATTGCCATAGTGGTCGAGTTAGGAAAATAGATGGGAAATATATTCAAACACAACTTAAAAATCGATCTATTGTTTTAATAGGTCCAATTTCAGTTTCTATTACAGGAGAAAGTTTTAATTTAATTTCTGAAGAAATAGCTGCGGAAATTTCAATAAAATTAAAAGCTGAAAAAATGATAGGTTTCTTTGATTCTCAAGGGGTTATTGATAAAAAAGGAAAATTTTTTTCTGAATTATTTCCTAGTAAAGTAAAAAAAATGATTTTAATGAAAAAAAAGTATTCTTTTTCATCCTCTATGATTAAATTTTTAAGATCTTCTGTAAAAGCGTGTTCAGAAGGAGTTAGAAGATGCCATTTGATTAGTTATAAAAAAAATGGCGCGTTGTTGCAAGAACTATTTTCCAGAGATGGAATTGGAACTCAAATAGTTATGGAGTCCTCAGAAAAAATTAGAAAAGCAACTATTGATGATATAGGAGGTATTTTAGAATTAATTAGACCACTAGAAGAAAAAAAAATATTAGTTCGTCGATCTAGAGAGCAATTAGAAGTAGAAATAGATAAATTTACTATTATTGTTAGAGATAATTTAACTATAGGATGTGCTGCTTTATATCCTTTTAAAAATGAAAGGATAGGGGAAATGGCTTGTGTGGTTATTCATCCGAATTATAGAAATTCTTCTAGAGGAGAAATGTTATTACGAATAATACAAAAAGAAGCTAAAAAATTAAATTTAAAAAAAATATTTGTATTAACTACCTACAGTATTCATTGGTTTCAAGAAAAAGGATTTCTGTTAACAGATATAAACTCTTTACCTGAAAGAAAAAAAAGAATGTATAATTATCAAAGAGGTTCTAAAGTATTAGAACTTAATATTCTTTAACTGAATGCTATTTTTTATTCATTAATACGTTAATTATTTTCTTTATAATTTTTTAATTTTTCTTTTATTCCACTATATCTAGTAATTTTTCTATCTATTGTTAAACTAAGAACTTTTTTATTTCCATATATAGTTAATTTTTTTTTTGATCGAGTAACAGCAGTATAAAGTAATTCTTTACTTAAAGTTTTAACATATGTTAATGGTAATAATATTCCTGTATGAGAAAATTCTGAACCCTGTGATTTATGAACGGTGATTGTCCATGCTGTTTCGTATTTAGGTAATAAATTAATTGGGATAGTTTTAATCGAATCATCTAATGATAAAAAAAATACTGAAAAATTCATTTTTGCATCTAAAAATGTAATACCTATATTTCCATTGAAAATATTTAAATTTTTATTATTTTCTTTAATTAATATAGGTTTTCCAACATACCAAATTTCTTTTTTGATTACCGTAGGTTGAATATAAGAAAGATCTTTCATTTTTTTTTCTATATTTCTGTTAACATATTTAGTTCCAAATAATCCTTTTTTTAATACGCAAATTAATCGATAATTATTGAATAGAGTTATTATTTTTTTAGGAGATTGTTTTTTTTTAATGCTTTTAAAGTATTTCTTATATTCTAAAGCGACTAAAAGTATCATTTTTTTATATTCTTTATGGTTAGTCACAGGAACATATTTAATATCTGAAAAAGTATTATTAATAATTTTTTTTATTATTTTTTTTTTACCTAACTTTAACATTGATGAAAATTTGTAAATTCCTGATTTTGAAGAAAATCTGTAACTTTTTTTTAGCATACAGATATTATTGTTAATAATTAAGTTAGATGTTTTATATTGAGATTTTTTATCTAAAAAATTCATTTTTTTTAATAATTCTATGAATTTTTTTGTATATCCGTATTGATAAAAAAAAGAAATATCGTTTAATAAAAAACCTGTACCAATGGGAGGTAACTGGTTGTGATCTCCTATAAATACTAATTTTGTATGTGAAGATATAGATCCTATTAATTTATACATCATGAAAAAATCAATCATTGAAGATTCATCTATAATTAATATGTCAGCGTTGATCTTGATTTTTTTTTGGATTAATGAATTATTAATTCCTGGTTTTATTTTTAATAAATGATGTAAAGTATTCGCATTATTTGGAAAAATTTTTTTTTCTAATTTTGTTAAATTTAAAGTAGGAATAATAGTTTTTATTGAAAATGACAAATTATCAGCAGCTTTTCCGGTTGTAGCTACTAATTTAATTATAGGAGAAAATTCTGAGAATCTAATAATTGAAATAATTAATTTTGATACTAAAGTTGTTTTACCTGTTCCTGGTCCTCCCATAATAAAAGAGACTTTATTGAATATTCCCATAAAAATAGCTATTTTTTGATAAATATTTTTTTCGTCAAATTTAATTTTTTTATTTATTTTTTCAAATTTTTTTTTGTTTATTCTTATTGTATTATTTCTTGTTTTAATAAAATTAAAAATTTTTTTTTCCATTTTCCAAGCTTTATAAAGATATAGATTTTTTTTAAATAAAATTATTGGATTTCTGCTATTTTCCATTCCAATAGAATGACTTTTTTTTAAAATTTCAACCCAATCTTGAGTAGATTTTATTTTATTTATAATTTTCCACATTTTTTTTATGATTTTTTTTTTAGGATTTTTAAAATATTTTTTTAATAATAATTTTATGGGTAGACAAATGTTTCCTTTTCCATAAAAATTACTTGTACAAGCTGCTGCTAGCATAACAGCAGGTTCATCATTTTTACAAATAAAATTAGAAAATTGAAAATCTATAGATTGAATTAATTTCTTTTTTACCGCTTCTTTTAGTAGTTTTTTCATTTTAGTTTATAGGTTGTGAATATCAGTATATATTTTTTTATTTTTTAACATACGTTATAAAAATTTAGTTTTTTTAAAAAAATTTAAGTAATAATTTTTTTATATTTTAAAAATCAATAAAATCTTATTTTTTGATATGAATCATATAATAAAAAATTAATTTTTTAAAAAAAATTATTTTGTTTTTATTTATATACGTTTATTTAGTTAAAAAAATAATTTTTATTATATACAATTAGGAAATTATATTCCTTTAAAAAAATTATCTAATTCATCTATGTATTTTTTTTCAGGAAGAAAATGATAAATTCCGTCGTTTTTGTTATTTTGATTTTTTTCAAGATACATTCCTCTAATAAATAAAAAATAAAAACCTCCAAAATTTTTATTAAAATCATATTTTTTTATTTTATTACTTAGATATCTATTAACTGCAATTATATACAATAAAGATTGTATGTCATATCTGTGTTTAATTATTTCTTTTTTTATATTTTTTTTAGAATAAAAAGTGTTATCATTTCCAAGCCAATTAGATTTATACTCTAAAATATAATATTTTTTATTTGAAAAAATAACGAGATCAACAAATCCTGTTAATATTCCTTTTTTGTTTTTAAAATTAAAAAAAGGAATTTTTTGATTTTTTAAACTACAAAATTTAATTATTTCATTAAATTTATGTTCATTTATTATTTTTTTAATAGGAAAGTAGAATTTTAATTCTTTTATGTATTCGTTTTTTTTTAAATTTGATAATAATAAATTATTTTTATTAATATTTTTATGAAATATTTGATATATCCAGTTTTTTACTATGGGGATCCATTCTTTATTTAATTTTACTGATTTAATTTCTTTTTCAATGTATTTTTCTTCTATTTTATAAGAAAATTTACATTTTTTTAAGATTTTATGAAGCATAGATCCAAACCCCCTCCCCCTTGGAAAAGAATAAGGGTTTAACGTATTTTCAGTAAAAATAATATTTTTATTATTTAAATTTTTTTGTTCATTTTTTTTCGTAGTTAAGTTTTCTTTTTTTAATTTAGAAAAACTTGTTATATCCCAATAATTTGTAATTTTTCTATTAAATAATGCAAGGCTTATCGGAGTATTAATCTTAGATTTTTTTTGAAAAGATTTTTTTTTAAAATTTGAAAAAAATTTGATATTTTTATATTTTTTAATTTCTTTTAATTTTTCTTTAAAAGTAGAAAAATTACATTTTTTTCCTTGTTGTAGAAGATATCCAAAAGCACTTTCATGTACATCAGAAAAAGTATTGTATTTTTTACTTTTTTTCTTCTGAATTCTACCTATACCTATACTACAGTGTAGTATAGATCTTGTTAGAGAAACATATAATAACCTTATATCTTCTGAAAGTCTTTCTTTATCAACTAATTTAGAATTTATTGAATTTTTTTCTAAATTTATTAGAAGTTGATTTTTTTTATTAGGATAAAATCCTATTGTTCTTTTCGTATAATTCATAATAAAAGGAATCCATACTATTGGAAATTCTAATCCTTTAGATTTATGTACAGAAATAATTTTTATACTATTATTATTATCTGGAACATGTATAAAATTATTAATTACAAAATAGTCTTCAGTATTATTAATTTTTTCTTCTAACCAAAAAAGAAGTATTTTTTTTTCATTTAATAAAAAATATTTTTTATCTATTAGTTCTCCTAAATATAAAAAATTATGAACATTAAATGTATTTTCTTTTTGTTTATTAAAATCAACTTTTGTTTTTTTAATTTTTATTAAATATCTTATTAAGGAGAAAATTCCTAATTTTGTCCAAATTTCATAAAAATATTCAAATTTTTTTAATATTAGTGACCAATTTTTTAAATTTAAGCAAAGTTTATTTATTTGATTAGAATTATTTTCTAATAAATTAGTGCAGAGTGCTCTCTTAATTTTTTTTTCGTTTTTTGAATCTAATATGGCACTGAGTATCCAAAATATTTCTTTTGCTTCTAATGTATCAAATACGTTTTTTTTGTTTGATAGATAAATAGATGAAATCTTATTACTTTTTAAAGCATTTTGTATATAATTAGCTTCATTTTTATTTTTAACTATTACAACAATATCTTTTGCTGAAATATATTTTTTTTTATTTTTAATAGATATCAAAGCTTCTTTAGAATTTCCTTTCATTAACCAATAAGATATGCTTTTAGCACATTCATTGGAAATCCATTCTTCATAACTTTTCTTAGAAATAATTTCTTTTGAATTAACAAATATAGAAAAAGAAGGTTGAATAATTTCATCAATTTTAAAATAATTAAATTTATTTTTTTTTGAAGAAGTAGAAGGAATAAATTTTATTTTAGAATTTAAAAATGAATTTTTAATTCTAGAAAAAAATAAATTTATATTATTTACTATATCAGGTGTAGATCTCCAATTTTTTTTAAGGAAAAAATGTGATTTAATTTCTGATTTTGATTGAAAGTAAGAAAATATATTGGCTCCTCTAAAATTATAAATAGATTGTTTTGGATCTCCAATTAACAATAATAATATTTTTTTTTCTTTATAGAATATTTTTTTTATAATTTTATATTGTTGAAGATTAATATCTTGAAATTCATCAATTAATACAGCAGTAAAATTTTTACTTATTTCTTTCGAAAAATTTTTTTTATTTTTTTTTAATGTGTTAAGAAGTAAATTTGAAACATCAGAGTATTCTAAATATCCATTTTTTTTTTTTTTAAGTTAGCGTAGTATATAATTTTTTGAATCGAAAAAAGAATAAATTTTTTTTCTATCGAAAAATTTTGTTTTAAAAAAAATTCTGTAAAAACAAAAAAATTATATAATTCTTTATTTTTTTCATTTTTTACCTTTTTTATTTTTTTTTTAAAATAAGATAATTCTTTAGGAATAAAATAATCAATTGTTTTTTCTTTTGCCCATTTGTTTATTAAGTTTATCCATCTTTCTTTATTTTTTTTATTAAAAATTCTTTTATTTATATCAAAATTATCTATTAAATTAAATATTTTTTTACTAATTCCTAACCAAGATTTTTTATAAAAATTAATTTTTTTAATATTTTTTTTATGTAATGTGATTAAACAATATTTTTTTTTTATTTTAAGATAAGGATTGTTATTTTGATAATTTATCCAAGATTCTATCTCTTTAAATAAATTTAAAGGATTTTTCCATCTTTTATAAATAATATTTAATAAATTTTTTGGAAAAAAAAAACATTTTTTTCTCCAAAAATCTATAGTACTTTGTAAATATATATTTTTTTCATTTTCATTTTTTTTTATTTTGTTTAGATTATTTAAATTCAAAGTATAATAGTCTAATGTTTTAAAAAAGAAGCTATCTATAGTAAAAATTTTTGCTTGTTCTAAATCAAATTCTACTTTTAAAAGTAGAATATATGTTAATTTTAAATTTTTAATATTTTTTAATATAAAATCTATATTTTTATCTTTAATTTTTTTTTTAAAGAAAAATTTTTTTAATTTTTGAATAGTATTTTTTATTCTTTTAAAAATTTCTTCCTTTGCTGATTTATTGAATGTTAGTACAAGAATCTTTTTAACTGGTATAGGTTGCATATTTTTTTTTGTATTAATTCCTAATATCAGTCTAATATATGTCAAAACTATAAAAAAAGTTTTTCCTGTTCCAGCTGATGCTTCAATTACATGTTTTCCTGTTAATGAAAAATCAAATATTTCTTTTATTTCTTTATTTTTTTTCATAGTATTTTGTTAAAAAATTAATCATTCATGTGATTTAAAATAGGAACAATCCATTTTTCACATATTTTATACATTTCTTGAAGTAACTCTTTTGTTATTTCAGGTATAATTTTTTTTATATATAAATCTTCTTTTTCTCCTGGAATAATTATATTTCCATTCCAAGTACTAAAAAAATTTTTTTCGGATTTCATCATATTTTCTTTATCAAAAATTATAATTTTTTTAATTTTGTTATACGCTGTTTTTATCCAAGAGAAACTAGATTTGGTTAGTAATAAAGGATTATTTAATCCTGTTAAATATCCGTTAATATAATTTTCTAAATAAAATAAAGCTTTATTTTTTTTAATAGGTAAAAATAAATATTTTTTATTTTTTAATCCATATATTACAGAAGCACCTTTTCCTCCGGAAATACAATAGGTAAGGTGTTCGAACCATAAAGAAATCATATCATTATAGTTTAGTAATGTTGGTTTCCATCGTAAAATACCTGTTTCTTGAACATTTTTTAATATTCCATAAATTTTATTATTAGATAAATTAATATCTATTTCTTTAACTGTAAGTTTTGTTTTCTCTATTAAAATTTTTTCCGATAGTAGTAATAATTCTTTATATATATTTTTATATATATAAAAATAGTTAAAATTATAAGGAAGTATTCCTGAATATTCAAATTTTTTTATAATTTCTTTTATGTTCTTTTTTTTAATCATCCCGTTTAATATTTCTTTATTAATTTTATAAGTTTCTAACGAATTTAATGAAAAAGGTTCTACTTTTACAAAATTTTCATTTTTATCAGGAAATATTATTTTAATTCTATTTTTTAAAAAAAATTTAATAGGATTTTTCCAAAATAAAATAAATTTTTTTAATTTAATTTCTTTTTTAAAATAAAAATCTGTTTTTTCTAAAAATGTAAATTTATTTTTATTATTATTAGATAATAATTTAAACCAATCACTATCGAAACTTTGATAATTATATTTATTTTTAAAATTTATAATATCGAATCCGTTCACTGAATGAAATAAATAAATATGCTTTATAATTTCTTTTTCTGATTTTTTATCTTCGATAAAATAATTATTTTTAATAAATAATAATAATTTATCTATTAAAATAGAAGGATTCATTTTAAGTTCATTTTCTGAATTATAGTTAATAAAACTCAAAATTAAATAATCTTTAGCAGATATTAAAATTTCTAAAAAAGTATAAAAATCTTTTTCTCTTAAATTTGAATCTTCAATAGTTTTATTTTTTTGAATTAAATCAAAATATTTAGTATTCTCAATACGAGGATAAACTTTTTCGTTAAAACCAATTATATATATTACTTTAAACGGAATAATACTAAAATTATATAAATTTAAAAAATTTACTTTACTTTTAGAAAAATTTTTTTTTCTAAAAAAATTTTTTATATTCAAAAAAAATTTTTCATTTAATATATCAATAGATACTTTTTTTTTATAATTTGCTTTAATAGAAAAAAAAATAGTTTTTTTCCATAATCTTTTATATATTTCATATTTTTTTTTTAAAAAAAAGTCTTTTTCTAAAAAAAAATAGAATATCATTTTTTTTAAAATAGGAAACCAATTAATAAATAATTTTGGTTTTGAGATAATTTTTCTCCATTTTTTTAAAATAGATATAAATTGAATTAATTTTTGTAAAATATTTATTTCATTTTTTTCTAAAATAGAAAAAGGAAGAACATTTCTCCATAATTTTTGACTATTATTTATAGCGTATCCTAATAAAAATCTTTTAATTCCAAATTCCCAGGTATTTCTATTAGTCAAAGGTAAATTTAAACTCTTGATATGTTGATTATCTAATCCCCATCTAATATTAGAATTTTTTATCCAAATTTTTAATATTTCTATTTCTTTTTCTGAAAAATTAAATTTTCTTGATATGAATTTTATTTCCAATAATTTTATTATATCTGTATTGTAAAATTTACAATGATGAAGTTTAAACAATTTTTTTAATAAATAAATAATAATTTTTTCTTTTTTAGATACTTCATCTAAAATAGTAAAAGGAATAAATTTCCCCTTTTCTTCTTTATTAAAAACAGATTTTATACATGAAGAATAGTTTTCAGTATTATTATAAAGAATTAAAATATCTTGAGGAAATATTTTTTTGTTTTCATTTAAAATTTTTAATAAATTATCATGCAAAATTTCTATTTCTCTTCTAATATTATGGCAGGAATGTATAGATAAAGAAAAATCTGTTTTTAATATTTTTTCTTTTGATTCTTGATTAGCATTTTTTTTTTCGTTAAAAAAAAATGCTTTATTTTGTAAATAAAGTAATAATTTTTTTTTAGGATTTTTAATTTTTTTGTTTATAAACATACTTTTTTTTATTTTTATATTTTTTAGTAAAAAAAAACGTTTATAAGCATATTTAGAAAATAAAAATAAAGGATTTTTTAAATTTTCTTCTTTGATTTTTTTTCTTATATGTAAATGAGAAGGTTTATTTTTTTTAGAAAAAAATAAATTTTGTATTTGATAAGGAGAGATTGTAAAAATATATATATCTAAATAAGGGCTAATTTGATTTAAAAAATTCAAATAACTATCGTGTAAATGATGTATTCCGATTATAAAAATTCTTTTAGTAAAAAATATATAATTAGAATCATTAACTTTTATTTTTTTTAAAAAAAAATTAAGTAAGTTAGAAAAATGCCAATTTTTTTCTTTTTTAAGTAAGATTCTCCATAATTTTTTTTGCCATTCTTCAGAATAATCGTTTTTAAAAAAATTTTTATCTTTTTCCCAGGAATTAATCATCTTTCTTCGGTGTAAGATATATTTTATAAATAAATTAGCCATAACAGTACAGAAATAAATTTTTTTTGTTTCGGTATCAGAAATTTTTATATCAGGAGAAATATTTTTTTTTGATATAATATTCATTATTTTCCAAGTTAAGTAATCTTGTTCAAATTCATATTTATTAAATTTAAAATTTAAATTTTTTTGAAATATTTTCCATATAAAATTATATATAGTTTCAAATTTAATATTTGCACTAATTTTTTCTTTTTCAGCAATAAAAATATTTATCCATTGTTCCATATTTTTATTTTCTATTAAAAAATATTCTGTTTCGAATGGATTTTCTAGAGGAATTTCCTTAATTAATTTTAAACATTTTACAATAATTGAATTTAGATTATTAGATGCATATAAATAAATCATATCAACCTTTTTTTTTAAATATTTTTTTTAGTTTATTTTTTTTTACAGATATGTATATCTATTTTGGGGTAAGGAATATTAATTTTATTAGCATCTAAAGCTTTTTTAAATTTAGCCATTAAATCCCAATAAACTAAGTTTAAATCGTCAATTTTACTCCAGCATCTAACAATAAAATTTAGGGAAGAAGGAGCTAATTCACTTAGGCCAACAATTATTCCCCTTTCCTGTAAGACTCTTTTTTCATTTTTTGCGACCTCTCTTAATATTTCTATAACTTTATCAATATCAGAATCATAAGCAACACTAATAATAAATTCATTTCTTCTAGCAGGTTCTCTAGAATAATTAATGATATTACCAGCGATAATTTTTCCATTCGGTACTACTACTATTTTTCCATCTAATGTTCTTAGCGTGGTATAAAATATATGAACATTTAATACGGTTCCTGCTACATTTCCTAAGTCTACATATTCATTAGTTCTAAGAGGCCTTAAAGTTACTAATAAAACGCCTGCAGCAAAATTTGATAGTGATCCTTGTAAAGCCAATCCTATAGCCATTCCAGCAGCGCCTAGTATGGCAATAACTGATGTTGTTTGAACCCCTATACATCCTAAAGAAGCTATTATTGTAAAAGTGATAATAACATATCTTACTAAAGTGGATAAAAATCCAGCAATAGTAGCATCTATATGCCTATTGATTAAAATTTTATTTACTCCGTTAGAAATAATTCTACCTACGAATAAACCGATTATTAAAACCGTAATAGATGACATAAGATTGATTATATAATCGAATAGAAGTTCTTGATTTCGTATTATCCAATTTCCTGCATGATTAATATCGTTTACTACATTTAATTCTTCCATTTTTATTTCCATATATAGAGGTTTGAATAAGTTAAATATTTTTGCTGTTTATAATAGTTTTAATAATATTCAATTATAATTTATAAATAATTTATAAATAATTTATAAATAATTTATGAATAAATTTGTAAGCAATCCGATATGTTAATTACGAAGAATAAATATAAATTTATTCTTCGTATATTTTAAATATTTACTTTTAATAAAAAAATAAATAAAATTTTTTAAAAAAATTAAAATACATTATCAGCGTTCAACTTTTTAAAAATTTTTTTTAAGTATTTACTCATTGAACGTTTTCCAAAATTAATCCATATGCGAGGATCATAATATTTTTTATTAGGAATATTCTCCCCTCTTGGATTACCTAGTTGGGATTGCAAATATTCTTTATTTCTTCTATAAAAATTTAAAATTCCATTCCAATTTGCCCATTGGATATCTGTATCGATATTAATTTTTATAACACCGTATTTAATAGCTTTTTTTATTTCTTTTTCAGAAGATCCCGAACCTCCATGAAATACAAAATTTAATGGATTATCAGATAAGTTATATTTATTTTTTACTATTTCTTGAGATTTTTTAAGAATTTTAGGTTTTAAAGAAACATTTCCTGGTTTATATACTCCATGCACATTTCCAAAAGATGCTGCGATTGTAAAATTTGAACTAATAGTATGTAATTTTTTATAAGCATATAAAACATCTATTGGCTGTGTATAAAGTAATTTTTTATTTATAGAAGAGTTATCAATACCATCTTCTTCCCCTCCTGTACAACCTAGCTCTATTTCTAGTAGCATATTTAAATCATGCATACATTTTAAATATTTAGAACAGATTTTTATATTTTCTTTAATATTTTCCTTTGATAAATCGATCATATGAGATGTAAATAAAGGACGGTTATTCTTTTTAAAAAATTTTTTTCCTTCATTTATTAATCCATCAATCCAGGGTAACCATGATTTATGACAGTGATCAGTATGTAAAATAATAGGAATGTTATAATAAGGAGCTATTAGATGGAGATGTTTAGCTGCAGAAATAGAGCCTAATATAGCTTTTTCTTCATTTTTAATTTTTTTTGATTTAATATCCGAAATAAATTCAGATCCTCCATGTGAAATTTGTATAATGACAGGAGCATTCATTTTTTCTGCAGTGTTTAAAACAGTATTAATGGAATCTATTCCTATACAATTAATTGCTGGAATTGCAAAATTATTTTTTTTAGCAAAAAGAAATAAATCTTTTGCTTCTTTTCCAGACAAAATTCCAACTTTTTTAAAATTTAATATTTTTTTCATTTAAAATTCTCTATTTATTAAAAAATAAAACTTAATTTACTTTTATTAAATAAATTTTATTTTTTATTTGTTTTAAAAAATGTTTGTTCTAACATTTTAATAGTTGGAAGTTTATTACCTTCTATAAATGATAAAAATGATCCACCTCCGGTTGATATATAAGAAATTTTTTCTTTTATTTTAAACATATCAATAACTGCTAAAGTATCTCCTCCTCCAGCAAGAGAAAAAGCATTACTTTTTGCAATTTCAAGAGCTATTAATTTAGTCCCTTTTTGAAAATTTTTAAATTCATATACTCCGACAGGACCATTCCAAATAATAGTTTTTGCTGATTGAATTATTTTTAATGCTTTTAATAATGTTTTATCTCCAAGATCCATAATTTCTTCATTTTCTTGAATATCAGAAGTTTTTTTTACGATAGCAGTAGCATGTTTAGAAAATTCCTTTCCAATTCTTGAGTCTTCTGGAATAAGAATGTTGTATTTTTTTTTGAGTTCTTTAGCTTGTATTAAATAATCAGGTTCAAAAAGAGATTTTCCAACTTTTTTATCAATTGCTACAAATGTATTAGCAATGCCTCCTCCTACAATTATAGTGTTCGATATTTTTCCTAAAGATTTTAAAATTTTAAATTTAGTGGATACTTTAGAGCCACCTATGATAGAAACTACCGGCTTAATAGGATTTTTTAATGCTTTTTCAAGAGATGTGAGTTCAGATAAAAATAAAGGTCCTGCACAAGCTATCTTAGAAAAATATCCTACTCCACAAGTTGATGCTTCAGATCTATGAGCTGTTCCAAATGCATCCATAACAAATATATCACATAAGGAAGCATATTTTTTTGCCAAAGAGGAACTATTTCTTTTTTCACCTATATTGAATCTAGTATTTTCTAATACTACAATTTCACCTTTTTTAATTTTTCCAAATGAAAGTGTTTTACTAAATACAATATTTATTTTTTTAAAATATTTTTTTAAATATTGAAATATTGGAAATAAAGATAATTTTTTATTATAAATTCCTTCTTCAGGTCTCCCTAAGTGAGAAAGAATAATTATTCTTGCTTTTTTTTTAATAGCTAATTTTATTGTTGGAATAGCAGCAATAATACGAGCATATGAAGCAATTTCACCATATTCATTAATAGGAACATTTAAGTCTAATCTAATTAATACCTTTTTATCATATAAATCTAGTTCATTCATTTTAATAATACGCATATAAAAATTTCCTAAAAAGCAATAAAAATAATTTTAAAAAAAGCAAGTTATTAGTTAAATAGATTTTTTAAAAAAAATTAGTTTTTTTTAAAAGAAAATTTTTTTTAAAAAATAAGCAGATTTTTTTATAGTTAAAAAATGTTTTTTATTAAATTGTTTTAAAAATATATTTTTTTATAATAATTTTTATTTGAAAAATATTTTTATATTTTAAACCAAATACTTATTCCATCAAGAAACATTTGAGCAGATAACATAATTAAAATTAAACCCATTAATCGTTCTAAAGCATTTACTCCCTTTGATCCTAATACGCGTAAAAAAAATCCTGACAGCAATAAAATTATCAAAGTAAAACACCAGGAAAAAAATAGAGATGTCATTAATAAAATAATTTTTTCAGGATATTGATGTGACATTAACATAAGAGTAGCTAACAAAGAAGGACCTGCAACTAAAGGTATAGCTAAAGGAACTATAAATGGTTCTTCTTTATTGGTTACTTTTGAATTTCTAGTATCGTTTTTTTCCGGAAAAATCATTTTTATAGCTATTAAAAATAAAATAATTCCTCCTGATATTGACACAACTTCTGTTCTTAAGTTAAGAAAAGTAAGTATTTTTTCCCCTAAAAATAAGAATAACAACATAACTAATAAAGCGATTATCATTTCTCGTAACAAAATAATTCTGCGTCTATTAGGAGGTAAGTCTTTCATTACTGACATAAAAATAGGAAGATTACCTAAAGGGTCCATAATTAAAATTAATAATATTATTGTTGAAAAAATTTCTTTCATGTTCATTTTCCTGTTTTTTTATTTAGGTTATTTTTAAATAGCATTTCATTTATTGAAATTTTTTTAAAATTTTAATAAGATGTAATCTGTTATTAATAACAAAATATAGTTATTAACTATTTTAATAATAAATATTGTTTTTAATAATTTTTATTATTATCATTTATACATGATACTATATTAGTGTTAACTATTTATTAATTGATATTAATAAATTAATAAAAATTAAGATATAAACTATTTAAAAAAAAAATTAATTTTTTATTAATTTTTGAAAAATTAGAAAATTAATAATACTTAATTTTTTTTTTGATTAAAAATAGTTAATAGAATTAAATTCTTAAACATTTTTATATTTTAATAAAATATAAAAAAATTTTGATTTCTTTTATTGGGGGAGTTCAGAAAAATTTTATTTTTTAAACAAAATAAAAATATTTTATATTTTTTAGAAAATAAAATTATTGAAAATAAAATTATGAAAAAATATGTTGGATTTGTTGGTTGGAGAGGAACAGTAGGAACGGTTTTAATACAAAGAATGTTAAAAGAAAAAGATTTTAAAAATATTAATCCTATTTTTTTTTCTACTTCTCAAATTGGAAAAAAAAATTTGTTTATTCAAGATATATATCCTTATTATATTAAAGATGCTTATAATATTTTAGATTTAAAAAAAATGGATATTATTATTACTTGTCAAGGAACAGAATACACTGAAAAAGTTTATTTTGAATTAAGAAGTCAAAATTGGAAAGGATATTGGATTGATGCTGCTTCTAGTCTTAGAATGAATAAAGATAGTATTTTAGTACTGGATCCAGTAAATAATGTACTTATAGAAGAATCTATAAAAAAAGGAGTTAAAACATTTGTAGGTTCTAACTGTACAGTTAGCTTAATGCTATTAGCATTGGGTGGATTATTTTCTAAAAATTTAATTGAATGGATAACCGTTCATACTTATCAAGCCGCTTCAGGTAGTGGTGCAAAAAGCATGTTGGAATTATTACAGCAAACTGGAATAGTTTTTAATAATATCTCTAGTTTAATTGTTAATTCACATGTTTTAGAAATAGAAAAAAAAGTAAATTCAACCATACAGTCTGCTAATTTTCCTATCGAAAATTTTAAAGCACCATTAGCATATAGTCTAATTCCCTGGATAGATAAAAAAATGAAAAATGGACAAAGTAAAGAGGAATGGAAAGTTCAATCGGAAACTAATAAAATTTTATCTAGAACTGATAACCCTATAAGATTAGATGCAACTTGTGTTCGTATAAGTTCCTTGCGTTGTCATAGTCAATCTTTTACCATTAAATTAAAAAAAGATATTTCAATTTCTGAAATAGAAGATATTCTATCATCTCATAATCCTTGGGTTAAAGTTATACCAAATACTATAAAAGATACTTTAAGATATTTAAATCCTATTGCTGTTACAGGTACATTAAATATTCCAATAGGAAGATTACGAAAGTTAACAATTGGTTCAAAATATTTGTCTGCTTTTACAGTAGGAGATCAACTTTTATGGGGAGCAGCAGAACCAATAAGAAGAATGTTACATTTTTTAATTAAATAATTTCTTATATTAAATTTTTTATTTTTTTAAAAGATGATAGTCAACAGAATTTTTTACTTCTATTTTTATTAATTTATACTGCATAAATCGACAAAATTTTGGAATATCTCTTTTTGAAGAAAAATCATTAGAAATTACTAATAAATATTCTCCTAAATTCATATTTCTAGCTTTTTTTCTTAATAACATAATAGTTTCTGGACAACGTAAATTTCTTAAATCTAATTTTTTTTTAATTATTTTCATAAAATTCCTTAGTTTAATCTAATAAAAAAATAATTTTTATAAAATTTAAAAAATTTAAAAAAATACATGTTTATATATAAACTATTATTTCTTTAATTACTTTATAAAAAATTAATTTAATGGAAACATACTTTTTTAAAAAAGTATGTTTTTATTAATAAAAAATAATTACTCTTTTTTTAAAATACAGAATTTAAATTTTTTTTACAAAGCAGTAAACTACGATAAAAAAATAGACAAGTATTGTAATTTACTCCATATAAAAAATTTTTTATGATTATTTTTAATATCTATTTCTATTTCTGTAAGTAACTTTATTGAAAAATATAATTTTTTAATATCATTTTTTTTTAAATAATTAGAAAAATATATTAAGCGATGGCTATTTATATTTTCTTTTTTTAAAAAAGATGTGATTTTTTTATCTTGGAAATAAAATTTCACTAAAATTAATAAATCTTTTTGAAAAGATCTAATTAGTAAAATAGGACTATATTCTTCAGATAATAATTTATTTATTATTTGTATAGATTTTTTTTTATTTCCATTGAGAATAGCATTATTTAATTCTATAGGGTTAATTTTTTTTTGATTAATTAGTAAACTATTGATTTTGTCAAATGAATCTTTTTTATTTTTTAAATTAAAAAATTTTGAATTATCTATTTTCTTTTTTAATAAACATAAATTATTTTCATAATTTTTTTTTATATTTTTAGAAAAATTTATGTTATTAATTCGTAACTTTTCTTTTATCCATAACTTTTTATCAGATTTATTCAAAAAATAACAAAATATTAAAATTCCTGTTATTTTTTTTTTATTACTTGGAATTCGATTATTTCTACTAATAGAAAAATTTTTAGATTGAATAATAATAATATTTTTTTTAGTTAATAAAGTAAATATTTTTTTTAAATTTTTATCTAATGTAAATATTTTTTTTTCATCTTTAATAATTAATATTATTATGGTTTTAATATTAAAAATATTTTCATTTTTTAATAAAAGAAATACTTCATCCCAGTTAAATTTTGATGAAATAAAAAATATTTTTTTTTCAAGAAAATTCTTTTCTTTAGATATTTTAAATATTTTTTCTTTAGCTTCATCCAACAAACTGAATTCATTACCAATTAAAAAATAATAATAAAAAAAATTTTTTTTACTAATAAAATTAATTTTGTTTAAGTAAATTTTTTTTATAGAAAACATAATAGTTAATATATTGATAAGTTATTTTTTGTTTATACTAATGAATAGTATTATTTATTTTTTATAAAATAATTGATTGTTTTATTATAAATAATCAATTAATTAGTTGTTCGTATTTTATTTAAAATTTTTAATTGAAAATATATTTCTATATAATAAAATTAATGATTTTATTAGGAATAAAAAATATTTTTTTTATTTTTTTTTCATTTAAAAAATTATTAATTATATTTTCATTTAAGATTTTATAAACAATATTTTTTTTAGTTTCATTTCTTTTAAATTCTACAATTTTTCTTTTCTTTCCATTTATTTGAACGACAATTAAACAATTCGGATTTTCTAAAAAATTTTTATTTAATTTAGGCCAGTGCATGAAATCTATGTCTTTTTTAGACATTATTTTTTTAAGTATAATAAAACTAAAATGAGGAATAAAAGGATATAGCATTTGTATACTATAAATTAAGGAATTTCTCACTAACATTTTATCTTGTAAATCATTGATAGGCACTTTAATCAATTTGTTTATAAACTTAATAATTTCCGAAATAGCTTTGTTGAAAGTTTGTCGTTTATCTATATTTTCAGTAACAATTTTAATTGTTTGATTTAAAGATATATACAGTAATTTTTGATTTAAATTTAATTCTTTTACTTTTATTGTTTTTAGTGAACTTTTATTTTTGATATGTTCTGAGCAAAAATTCCATAATTTATGAATAAATCTATTCATTCCTTTTATAGAAGACTGATTCCATTCGATTGAAATTTCTGGTGGAGCTGAAAACATGATAAATAACCTTAAAGTGTCCACTCCATACTTTTTAATTATTAATTTCGGATCTACTCCATTATTTTTAGATTTGGACATTTTTATCATTCCAGCATGAAACACTTTTTTTCTATTTTTAGTGTATGCATTAATAATTTTTCCGTTTTTATCTTTTAAAATATCAAGTTTTTCAGGAGACATCCAAATCTTTTCTTTTTTTTCATTAAAATAATAAAAAGCATCAGATAAAACCATTCCTTGACATAACAAACGTTTAACTGGTTCATCATAAGGAATTAATCCAAAGTCTCTTAATAATTTATGGTAAAATCTAAAATATAATAGGTGCATAGTAGCATGTTCAATTCCTCCGATATATTGATCTACTGGTAACCAATACTTTGCTGCATTGAAGTTAATCATTCCTTCTTCAAATTTAGGGGACGTATATCTTGCATAATACCAAGAAGATTCTATAAATGTATCAAAAGTATCTTTTTCACAAATATTTTTTTTGTTATTAATTATTATATATCTTTTTGATAATTCATTTTTTTTCGGTAAGAGTAAAGGAAGTAGTTTTTTAGGTATTGGTACATTTTTTCCATTTTTTTCTATAGCAATAGGTATAGGAGCTCCCCAATATCGTTGTCGTGAAATTCCCCAATCTTTTAATTTATAAAGTATTATTTTTTTATTTATTTTTTTTTTCTTTAATATTTTTTTAATAAGGTTTAATCCTTGTTGGATATTTAATCCAGTAAATTTCTCTGAATTAAATAAATATCCTTTTTTTAATATCGATACTTTATTGGTTTTTGGTTGTATTCCATTTGGTTTTAGTAATATGAATTTAATTTTAATTTTATTGAATTTAGCAAATGTCCAATCTTTTTTATTATGAGCTGGTGTTCCAATAGAAAAAAATTTTTTATTTTTTTTATAGTTACTTACCCATATAGGTAATTCTTTTTTATTAATCGGATGTAAAGCAATTAAGTTTGTTTTTTTACCTTTTACAAAAGAGAAATTTTCTATATTATTAAATTCTTTAGTTTTATTAATAAAATTTTTTATTGATTTATCTTTTTTAGATAAAAATTTAACAAAATCATGATCTGTAGGAATAATAACAAAAGTTGCTCCCATAATATATTCTAATTTTTTAATATATGCTATAAAGGTGGTATTTAAATTTTTAATTTTTAATTTAATTCCTATATGGGAAGTTTTACCAATCCAATTTTTTTGCATATTTTTTACTTTTTCTGGCCAAAATTTTAAATTTTTTATGCCATTAAGTAATTCTTCAGCATATTGAGTAATTTTAATAAACCATTGAGGAATGTTTTTTTTAGTTACTTTTGTTTGGCATCTCCAACATAATCCATCTATTACTTGTTCATTTGCGAGTACTGTTTTATCAGTAGGACACCAATTAACATCTTTAGTTTTTTTATAAGCTAATTTTTTTTTATATAGTTCTGTAAAAAACCATTGTTCCCATTTATAATAACTAGGTTTACAAGTAGTTAATTCTCTTTCCCAGTCATAACTAAAACCCATCTCTTTTAATTGTTGTTTCATAGACTCTATATTTTTATAAGTCCAATCCATAGGATGAGTATTATTTTTTATAGCGGCTATTTCTGCTGGAAGTCCAAAAGCATCCCAACCTATGGGTTGTAATACATTTTTACCTAACATTCTTTGATATCTTGATATTACATCACCAATAGTATAGTTTCTAATATGTCCCATATGTAAATTTCCAGAGGGGTATGGTAACATTACTAAACAATAATATTTTATTTTTTTAGAGTTTTCACAAACTTTAAACGTTTTATTTTTTTTCCAATATTTTTGTACATAGTTTTCTATTTCTTTAGCTTGGTATGTTTTTTTCATTTAATTTAATATCTTTTTTTTAAGTTTTTAATGAATATATTATTGGAATTTTTTTTAAAATTTAGATAAATATTTATTTATGAATATTTTCTGATGTAAGTATAAAATTTTATTTTTTTATAGAAGATAAAAGTAAATTTTTAGGAATTTCTACATGCATTGTTAATATTTTTCTATTATCTATTGTGGATATTTTAAACTGATAATTATTAATACAAACTTTTTTGTTGATTTTTGGTAAATATCCGATTTTTTTCATAACTAAACCTCCAATAGTGTCTACTTCTTTATCAAAAAAATTTGTATTAAATTTTTCATTAAATTCTTTAATTTGAGTTAAAGCTTTAATTGAAAATGTATATTGATTTATTTGCCTAATATTAATATTTTTAATATTATCAAATTCATCTTTAATTTCTCCAACAATTAATTCTAATATGTCTTCGATAGTAATTAAACCGGATACAATGCCAAATTCATCTATAACTATAGCCATATGATTTCTTTTTAATTGAAATTCTTTTAGCATTTTATCAAGATGTTTACTTTCTGGCACAACAATAGCTGGTCTAAGAAAATTTTTTATAAAAAATAAATTTTTTTCTTTATATATAAAAGATAATAAATCTTTAGCAATTAAAAAACCTTCAACATAATTTTTATCTTTACTCATAATAGGGAATCTAGAATGAGCTGATTTAATTATAATATCTAGACATTTGTTTAATTTATAATTTAAGTTTAAAGTAACCATTTGAGTTCTTGGAATCATAATTTCTTTAACAGTTTTTTTTGCTATAAGCATTACACCTTCTAACATATTTTTGGTATCTTGATCAATCAATTCTTTTTCTTTGGATTCCTGTATTAATTTTAATAATTCTTCTCTATTTTTAGGTTCATCATTGAATAATTGGTGTAATAAAATCGAAAAAAAACCTTTTTTATTGTCTTTGTTAATATTTTTTAATAAAGAATCTTTCATAAAATTTTATTATATCTCTTACTTTTATATATAAAAAAAATTTTTGATTTAAATCATATTACTTATATATGGATTTTTAAAACCTAACTTTTTAAGTATTGTACATTCTAATAATTCCATTTTTTTTGTTTCTTTTTTTTTAATATGATTATATCCTAATAAATGCAATACTCCGTGTATAAATATGTGAGCCCAATGTCCTTTTATATTTTTTTTTTGTTTTTTGGCCTCTTTTTTTATGATTTTACTACAAATTACTAAGTCTCCTAAAAGGATATTATTTGAGTTTAAATATAGATTATAAGGAAATGAAAGAATATTTGTTGGTTTTTTTTGGTTTCTATAAAAAAAATTTAGTTTTTTTATTTCTTGAGAATCAACAATTCTTATTGTTATAAAATTTTTTTTTTTATGTGAGGTACTTTTTTTACCCAATTAATAAATTCTATTTTTTTGGGACTGTATTCATATTTTTTAGTAGTATTTTCTAAATTAATTATTATCATTTTATAATAAAAAGAATTTTTCCATATTAGAATTATTTTTAAAATTTTTTTTGATTTTTTTTATTTTTATGTTTTCAAAATATTGATTATGTTAATTAACATAATCTACAAATATACCTCTAACTGAGTGAATAAATGTATGAGTAATTTTTACTTTTACAAATTTTCCAATCATTGTAGATATTCCTTGAAAATAAGCAATTCTATTGTTTTCTGTTTTTCCATATAATTCAGTAATATTTTTTTTAGAAACACCTTCAACTAAGACCAATTGGATGCTATTCATCATTTTTTTTGTCCAATTAAATGCTTGTTTTCTTATTTTTTTTTGTAATAGATATAATCTATTTTTTTTCTCTTGTAGGCTTACATTTTTATCCGACATTATTGAAGCTGGTGTTCCAGGTCTAGGAGAATAAATAAAACTAAAACTCATATCGAAATTAATTTCTTCAATTAATTCCATTGTTTTATGAAAATCTAATTCAGTTTCTCCTGGAAATCCGACTATGAAATCAGAACTAATTTGCATGTTAGGTCTAATTAAAAGCAATTTATTAATTATTTGTTTATAGTCTAAAACCGAGTGCCCTCTTTTCATTAAATTTAAAATTCGATTTGAACCACTTTGAATCGGTAAATGAAGAAAATTAACTAATTTAGGGACTTTTTTATAAACATTAATAATTTCATCTGTAAATTCTACAGGATGACTAGTTGTAAATCTAATTCTTTTAATTTCATCAATTTCAGATATCAGTTCAATTAATTCAGAAAAAGAACAAATTCCACCATAAGCCGTTTTTCCTCTATAAGCATTTACATTTTGTCCTAATAAGTGAATTTCTTTAATTCCTTTATTTGCTAAAGAAATAATTTCAAATAAGATATCATCGCATTTTCTACTAACTTCTATACCCCGAGTATAAGGAACAATACAAAAAGAACAAAATTTATTACATCCTTCTATTATTGAAATATACGAAGATATTTTTGAATGCCTAGGTTTTAATAAAGCGTCAAATTTTTCTTTTGTAGGAAAGGAAATATCAATAAGGAATTTTTTTTCTTTTTTTACTTTTTCTATCATATTAGGTAATCTATGTATCGTTTGGGTACCAAAAATAATATCAATATAATTGGCTCTTTTATAAATTTCCTCTCCCTCTTGTGTTGCTACGCATCCTCCTACAGCAATAATTATTTTTGAATTTTTTTCTTTTAGTTTTTTCCATCTACCTAGTTGATGAAATAATTTTTCTTTTGCTTTTTCTCTAATTGAACATGTATTAAGAATTAATATATTTGCGTCTTCTGGTTTATTTACTAAAAAATACTTTTTTTGATTTAATAAAAGATTTGAGATGATTGATGAATCATATTCATTCATCTGACAACCCCAAGTTTTAATATATATTTTTTTCATTTTTAATTACATATTTTAAACAAAATTTTTTTGAAAAATATTGATTATACAGACTATGTTATTTTTTATTATATCTCAATTATTTAATTTTAATTAGATATTTTTTATATTTAAAACAAGTAAATTCAATTACAATAATTAAATAGCTACTATTGCTTTAATTGAAGGATAAGGTTTGTAATTAATAATTTTAAAACTTTGAAAATTATAATCAAAGATAGATTGCGGTTTATTTTTTATGACTAGTTTAGGCAGCTTTCTAGGTTTTCTAAGAATTTGCTGTTTAGCTAGTGAAATATGATTTTTATACAAATGAACGTCTCCTCCTGTCCAAAGTAATTCTCCTGGAAATAAATCACATTGTTGAGAGATCATATGTAATAATATAGCATAACTAGCTATATTAAAAGGCAATCCTATAAAAACATCACAAGAACGTTGATAAATTTGACAACTTAAAGTTTTTCCTAAAACATAAAATTGAAATAACACATGACAAGGCGGTAATGCCATTTTGCTAATATCTCCAACGTTCCATGCAGAAACAATAATTCTTCTAGAGTTAGGATTATTTCTAATTTCATTTATTACGTTTTTAATTTGATCTATTTTTTTTCCAGTATTATTCTCCCAAGATCTCCATTGTTTTCCATAAATAGGCCCTAAATTTCCTTCTTTATTAGCCCATTTATTCCAAATTGATACTTTATGTTTATTTAAATATTGGATATTTGTTTTTCCTTTAAGAAACCATAATAATTCATAAATTATTGATCTTATATGACAACATTTTGTTGTTATTAATGGAAAACCATTTTTTAAATTAATTCTCATATTGTATCCGAATAGAGAAAGAGTCCCTGTTCCTGTACGATCTTTTTTATCTTTTCCAAAGTTTAAAATTTTTTTTATTAATTTTAAGTAAATTTTCATTTTTTTTGTATAATAGTTATTATTTTTTTTAAAAAATTTTTTTAAGAATTTTAAATTTTATTAAATATTTTTTTTAAATTTCTAATTTAATTAAATCTTCTATAGTTTGTCTTCTTCTAATTAAATGAAAACTATTTTTTTTGAATAAAACTTCAGGAATTAATGGACGACTATTATAGTTTGAGGACATAGAGGCGCCATATGCTCCTGTATTATGAAAAATTAAATAGTCTCCTGGTACTACTTTAGGCAATAATCTTGTTTTAATATTTCCGTTTTTACATTGTGTAAATACATCTCCTGATTCACATAAAGGGCCAGCAACTATTGTTTTAATTTTTTTTTCATAATTAATAATATGTTTATTTCCGCTAATTACTGATATTTCATGATAACTACCATACATAACAGGGCGCATTAAGTCATTAAATCCTGCATCTACTAATACAAAGTTATTGGTTCCCATTTTTTTAACCGATCTAACTTGAGTAATAAGAATGCCTGATTCTCCAACTAAAAATCGTCCTGGTTCAATTTCTAAATGAATATCTTTTCCTAAATATCGGGATATTTTATTTCTTGCATTGTTCCATAAAGAAAAATAATGTTCAATATCTATTGATTTTTCATTAGTTTGATAAGGGATGGATAATCCCCCTCCTGCTGAAATACTACTTATTTTTTGATTTAAATCAATAGCATATTTTACCATAGCATCGCATACTTTTTTTAAATGGAAATAATCTACTCCTGATCCAATATGCATATGTAGTCCAACTAATTTTAAATTATATTTTTTTATTATTTTAATTGCTAATTTTGGATCCCAAATTCCATGTTTACTATTTTCTCCACCAGTATTTGTTTTTTTACTATGTCCATGTCCAAATTTAGGGTTTATTCTTAACCAAATATGATGTTTAGGAGATATTTTCCCAAGTTGGGATAACATATCGATTGATCCCACATTAACTGGAATATTAAATTTAACTACGGTTGATAAAGTATCAATATTAAAAATATCAGCTGTGTAAATAATTTCATTATTCTTAGGATCGAATCCGGAGAATAAAGCTCTTTTTATTTCTCCGTCTGAAACTGCATCGACTTTTACTTTTTTTTCTTTCATGAATCGAAGAATATGAATATTAGAACAAGCTTTTTGAGCAAAACGAATAGTATCAAATTCTTTTAATTTTTTTATTTTAGATTCAATAATATCAGAGTTATACATCCATAAAGGAGTATTATATAATTTTATAATTTTTAGTATTTTTTCTTTATGAATATTTATAAAGAAAATTTTTTTTGACGAAAACATGATTTTCCTTGGTTATTTTATATACAAGATAAAATTTAATTTTAATTAATTAAAATATAAATTTTTATAAAAATTATTTATTTTTTTCTTTTAATATAGGGAAAAGAATTACATCTCGAATATTATTCTGATTAGTTAAAATCATTATTAAACGATCTATTCCAACTCCCAATCCTGCCGTTGGAGGTAGTCCATATTCTAAAGCATTAATATAATCTTTATCATAAAAAAACATATCTAATTTATTTAGATTTTTTTTCTTTATTTGTTCTTTAAATCTATTTTTTTGATCTTCCGAATCATTTAATTCAGAAAAACCATTTGCTATTTCGTAACCTGCAATAAAAAATTCAAATCTTTCAGCAATATTTTTGTTAAAATCTGATTTTCTAGCTAATAATGAAACTTCAATAGGGTATTCCGTAATAAAAGTAGGTTGAATAATTTTTTTTTCTACGGTTTTTTCAAAGATTTCAATAATAAATTTTCCAATTTTCCAATTTTTATCTATTTCTATATTTAATTTTTTTGAAATTTTTTTTATCCTTGATAAGGATTCTAAATCTGTATCTTTAATTTGAGGGTTATGTTCTAAAATTGCTTTTTTTATGCTAATTTTTTTGAATGGTAAATTAAAATTTATTTTATTTTCAGCATAATTAATAGTTTCTTTTTTAAAAGTTTTGCGAATTATTTTTTTTATTATTTTTTCAAGAATGACCATCATGTCTTCATATGTATCATATGTGGAATATAATTCCATCATAGTAAATTCAGGGCTATGTCTTGTAGATATTCCTTCATTTCTAAAATTTTTATTTATTTCAAAAATTCTATTAAATCCTCCTACAATTAATTTTTTTAAATAGAGTTCAGGAGCAATTCTAAGGTACAGATTCATATTTAAAGTATTATGATGTGTTATAAATGGACGAGCATCAGCTCCTCCAGGAAGATTTTGTAATATAGGAGTTTCCACTTCTAAAAAATTGTTTTTTTCCATAAAATGACGAATATTAATCATAATTTTTGAACGAATTTGAAAAATAGTATAAATTTCTTTATTACTAATTAAATCTAAATATCGTTTTCTATAACGTAGTTGTTGATCTGTCAATCCATGATATTTATTTGGAAGTGGACGTAAAGATTTATTTAACAGTTTAAGATTTTCACAATAAATAGATAATTCTTTTGTTTTTGTTTTAAACAGTTTTCCTTTAATTCCTATTATATCTCCTAAATCTAAATCTTTAAATTTTTTAATATATTTGTTTAATAAAATTTTTTCTTTCGTTAGATATATTTGTATTTCATTATTTCCTTCTTGAATTATTATAAATGTTGATTTTCCCATAAATCTTTGTTTAATAATTCTTCCTGCAACTTTAACAATAATATTTTTGTTTTTTAGTTTTAAACTTTCTACATTTTTATAGGCAAAGATAATATCTTTAATTAAAATATTTGGCTTAAATTTATTAGGAAAATTAAATCCTTTAGAACGAAGCAAATTTAATTTTTTTATTCTAATTTTTTTTTGATCATTTTCTTCTGTAGTTAAAAATGTATTTTTATCTTTCTGATAATTCATATTTTGTCCTTTATATTCCAAGTTTTAAACTTTTTTCTATAAATTGATCTAGTTCTCCATTTAATACATTCTGTACATTTCTTGTTTCTATTTTTGTTCTTAAATCTTTAATTCTAGAATTATCTAATATATAAGAACGGATTTGATTTCCCCATGCAATATCTGATTTATTTTTTTCAATATCTTTTTTATTTTTATTTTTTTTTCTTAGTTCTAATTGATACAGTTTACATTTAATTTGTTTAATAGCACTTTCTTTATTTTTATGTTGTGATCGGTCATTTTGACATTGAGTTACTATACCTGTAGGCAAATGAGTAATTCGTACAGCAGATTCAGTTCTATTAACGTGTTGTCCTCCTGCGCCTGAAGCTCTATAAACATCTATTCTTAAATCAGAGTTTTTTATTTCAATATTTATTGAATCATTAATTTCAGGATAAATAAATACTGATGCAAAAGAAGTATGCCTTTTACCTCCAGAATTAAAAGGACTTTTTCTTACCAATCGATGAATACCTGTTTCTGTTCTTAACCAACCAAAAGCATAAGGTCCTATAATATGAGCGGTAACTGATTTTATTCCTGAAGCTTCATTATTAGATTCATGAATAATTTTAACTTTAAATTTTTTTTGATCTAACCATTTTAAATACATTCTAAGCATTATTTTAGCCCAGTCTTGTGCATCTATTCCTCCAGATCCAGCTTGTATGTCAAGATAACAGTTATAACTATCTTCTATATTAGAAAAACAAGAATAAAATTCCATTTTTTTTATCATATTTTTTAATTTATTTAATAGAAAGAGTAAATCATTAAAATTCTTTTTTTTTTCTTTTAAATATAGTTTAAATTTTTCTTTAATGATTTTTATTAAAAAAATAATTTTTTCTATTTTGAATAGATTTTTTTTTAAAGTAATTTTTTTTTTATTAAGTTTATGAATTATTTTTGGATAATTCCATATTTTAGGATCATTCAATTGTAAATTTATCTTTTTTATTGTTCTTTTTTTTTCTTTATAATCAAAGAAACCTCCGTATGTCATCTATTTTTTTTTCATAGTTTTTGATTTTATTTTTAATAATATTTATTTCAAACATAATAGTTTTCTCTTAAAATATTTAACATTTATATTTTTTTGTAAATTTATATATATCATAATTTTTTATGTTTTTTATATAAAAATATTATATAATTATTAATTGGTATTTAAAAATTTTTTTAAATAAAAAAAAATAGGTTCTGTTTTAAATGAGATTTAACATATTAATTAATAATAAAATTAACTTTCTTTATTATCAAAAAGTAATGCCAATTTTAATGATTTTAAAAAACTATACTATGGTTGTAGTTGAAGGGGAAAATAGTAAAGAATATTTACAAAGTAAATTGACCATAGATATGAATCAATTTAAAAATGATAAATATCATATGGCTGCTCATTGTTCTATTAATGGGAAAGTATTAGGGGTATTAACTTTATTTAAATATAAAAAAGGATATGCTTACTTAATAAGGAAAAGTACGGTTGATTTACAAGTGCAAGAGTTAAAAAAGTATTCTATTTTTTCGAAATTATCTATTTTTATAGAAAAAAAAGTAAAAATCATAGGATTATCAGGGATAAGAGGAAAAGTTTTTTTGCAAAAGTTTTTTTTAAATATTCCTAATAAAAAAAAAACAATAGTTATAGAAAAAAATATTATTTTACTTTTAGTAGATAATCTTAAAAAGAGGTATTTTTTGATTTTTCCTGAAAAAAAAATATTTTTTTTATATAAAATATTATTTGCAAATTCAAATATTAAAAATTATAAATACTGGAATTTTTTAGATATAGAATCAGGATTTCCTATTATAGAAAAAAATATTCAAGAAAAGTTTCTTCCTCAAGAATTAGGATTACAGAAAATTAATGGAATTAATTTTCATAAAGGTTGTTATCAAGGACAAGAAGTTATTTCTCGAGCTTATTTTAAAAAAATAAAAAATAATTTTTTATGTTGGATGATTTTATATACTGATAATATTTTACAAAAAAATCTAAAAATAGAAGCGAAAATTAAAGAAAAATGGGTAATTGTTGGAAAAATTATTTATACAATATCAAATATTAACAATATTTTTTGGGTTCAAGCTATTTTAAATAAAAAAATAAATTTAAACTGTAAATTTAGAATTTTTTCAAAGAAAAATGAAAAACTTGTTTTAAAAAAAATTTTTTATATTTAGTATCAAAGCAAAAAAATATGTATAATTTATAGGTTTTCTGGCATAATAAATCTTATTTAGTTTAGTATAGTATACGAAAGTATGATTAAATCTAATGTATAAAGGCACTTTATTTATTATTTCAGCACCGAGTGGAACTGGAAAATCTACTTTAATACAACAAATGTTTAAAAAGAATATTTTAGATAATATAACTATTTCTATTTCTTATACTACTCGATTAATGCGAAGAGGAGAAAAAAATGGAAAAGATTACTATTTTGTATCTAAAAAAAAATTTAAAAATATGATAAAAAAAGGATTTTTTTTAGAATATGCAAAAATATTTAATGATTATTACGGTACTTCTAAAATAATGATAGAAAAATTTTTATTATTAGGAATTGATATTTTTTTAATTATTAATTGGGAAGGAGCGCAAAATATTCGAAATAAAATTGAAAATTCGAAAAGTATTTTTTTGCTTCCTCCTTCAAAACAAGAATTATATAGGAGATTACGAAATAGAGGTCAAGATAGTGATCTTGTTATTCATAAAAGAATGAAAACAGCGGTTTCAGAAATTAGTCATTATCATGAATATGACTATGTAATTGTGAATAGTAAATTAAAATTGGCCGTTCTTGATTTGACTAACATTATATTTGCAAATAGACTACGATTATCATATCAAAAGAAAAAAAATTTTTCTTTGATCCAAAATTTACTAAAATGTTAAAAAATTTATTTATGTTTCCTATTAGCGCTTTTTCTAGAACTTTCTGTTAAATATTTTTTTCTAATTCTAATAGATTTTGGCGTTACTTCTACTAATTCATCATCGTTTATAAATCCTAGGGCGTATTCTAAACTTATATTCAAAGGCGGAATTAATGTAATAGCTTCATCAGTTCCAGATGCTCGCATATTAGTTAACTTTTTCCCAGTTAAACAATTAACTGTTAGGTCATTATTTCTATTATGAATACCAATAATTTGTCCTTCATAAACTTTCTCTCCATGAGAGATAAACAAATTTCCTCTATCTTGTAAATTAAAAAGAGAAAATCCAACTGCGGTTCCGGTTTTATTTGCAATCATAACTCCGTTTCTTCTTTGTCCAATATTATTAGCAATAATAGTATCATAATGGCTAAAAGAAGAATAAAATAATCCTGTTCCAGAAGTAATATTCATAAAATGAGAGCGAAAACCAATTAATGCTCTACTTGGAATAATGTACTCTAAGCGAACTTTTTCATTTTTTTCAGAAATCATATTTTTAAGTTCCCCTTTTCTTTCTCCAATTATAGACATTACAGATCCTTGATATTTTTGATTAATTTCTATAATTGTTTTTTCTAAAGGTTCACATAATTTTTCTTTGATTTTTTTTAAAATAACTTTAGGCCTAGATACTTCTAATTCAAATCCTTCTCTCCTCATATTTTCTATTAATATAGATAAATGTAATTCCCCCCTTCCTGAAACACAGAATATATTAGCGTCTAAAGTTTCTTCTATACGTAAAGCAACGTTATTAATAGCTTCTTTTTTTAGTCTTTTAAAAATTTGAGGAGCGGTAATATATTTTCCTTCTATACCGGAGAATGTGGAAGTATTAACACAAAACATCATTTTTACGGTAGGATCCTCTATCTGTATTCGAGGCAATGCTTTAATGTGATCAGGGTCGCAAATAGTATCTGAAATACTAATATCATTTAATCCTGTTAAAGCTACAATATCTCCAGAACAAGCCAGACTAGTTTCTTTTTTTGTTAAACCAACATAGCTAAGTATTTTATTAACTTTCCCAGTTTTTACTTTTTCTTTTTTTACAATTGAAACAGTTTGATTTGGTTTTATAGTGCCTTTAATAATTCTACCTATTCCTATAATTCCTAAATAATTATTATATTCTAATTGTGAAATTTGCATTTGTAAAAAATTATCTGAAAAGTATTGAGGAGCTGGAACATGTTTAATAATAGTTTCATAAAGAGGAGTCATATCACTTTTTATTTTTTCATGATTAAATCCAGATGTACCGAGCAAGGCCGAAGTATAAATAATTGGAAAATCTAATTGTTCATCAGTAGCATTAAGTTCTACAAATAAATCAAAAATTTGATCAACTACCCAATCTGGACGAGCATTTTTTCTATCAATTTTATTTATGACCACTATAGGTTTTATTCCATTCTCAAATGCTTTTTGAGTTACAAATCTAGTTTGTGGCATAGGCCCGTCTAAAGCGTCGACTACGAGCAATACGGAATCTACCATTGATATAACTCTTTCAACTTCTCCTCCAAAATCAGCATGTCCAGGAGTGTCTATAATATTTATTTTATATCCCTTCCAATTAATAGATATATTTTTTGCCAGTATAGTGATACCTCTTTCTTTTTCTAAATCATTTGAATCTAAAATTCTATCTTTAGTTTCTTCATGGTTTTTAAATGTTCCAGATTGCTGCAATAATTTATCTATTAAAGTGGTTTTTCCATGATCAACATGAGCAATAATAGCTATATTTCTTATTTTTTCTTGCATTATTTTTCCCTTAGGATATTAAAACTATAACTATTAAAGTTTTATCTTTTAAAAAATATTTTATTTCTTTTAATTCCTTTTTTAAGTTATAAAAAAACAAAGTTCAAATAAATTAATAGTTTTAAAATTTTATTTTTTAAATATTAAAAAATATAAAATTTGATTAAGTTATGTATTTTGATGTAAAAATAAATTAATTATAAATGCTATTTTTTCAATAAAATCAGTCATAATATGTTTATATCTATAATTTTTTTAATATTTTAAAAGAATATTTTTATAAGTGTTTTTTATACTGTATTAATTATATAATTTTTAGAATACTAATTCAATTAGTAATCTATTTTTTTGTAAATATAAAATATTTTTTTAAATTTAATTTAAAAATTAAAATTTTTTAAAAAGGAGACTATTATGGAAATTAAGTACGATTCTACTTTTTTTTTAAAAAGTATATCAAGTATTTTAGATTTAGATTTTTTTAATGGAATAGAAATTGCTTTTTGTGGAACATCTAATTCTGGAAAATCTACAACTATTAATTGTTTAGTCAATAATAAAAAAATATCTCGAACAAGTAAGTTTCCTGGCAGAACACAATTAATAAATATTTTTGAAGTATCTAAAAATTTTCGTTTAGTAGATCTTCCAGGGTATGGTTTTTCTAAACTATCAAAATTAAAGAAAAAAAAAATAGAATCTTTAATATATAATTATGTGGATAACAGAAAATGTTTAATAGGTTTAGTAGTTTTAATGGATATTAGAAATCCATTAAAACCTCTTGATCAAAGAATTATTTTTTTTTCGGTAAAACGAAATATCAAAGTAATTGTTTTATTAAATAAATCGGATAAAGTATCAGTAAATTTTCAAAAAAAGCAGTTATTAATTGTAAAAAAGCATATTTATGCTATTTCAAAATTTATAAAAGTATATATTTTTTCTTCTTTAAAAAAAATAGGAATTATTAATTTAAAAAATGAATTGCTTACATGGAATAACATTCGATAATTTTTTAATAAAAATTAAAATTAGTTAATGTTTTTATCTAATTTATTTCGCCCCAATTTTTTCCTAACTTAGTGGATACTTTTAATGGAACCTTTAAGGAAATAATATTTTCCATAATATATATTAGTTCAGGAAGTATTGTGGACTGTTCTTTTTCTTTAATTTCAAAGATTAATTCATCGTGTATTTGCATCAGTATTTTGCTAAAAAAATTTTTTTTAGTTAAAAAATTATTTACTTCAATCATTGATTTTTTAATAATATCAGCAGCAGTACCTTGCATAGGTGCATTAATGCAAGAACGTTCAGCAGATTGTCTAAGATATATATTTTTTGATTTAATGTTTGATAAATATAATTTTCTTCCTAAAATAGTCGAAACAAAACCTTTTTTAAGAGCAAATTTTTGAATTTTTTTCGTATAGTTACAAACTTCATTGTATTTTTTAAAAAAAATATCAATATATTTTTGAGCATCTTCTACATTAACATTAATTTTTTTAGATAAACCAAAAGCAGTCATTCCGTAAATTAAACTAAAGTTAATGACCTTTGCTTTTTGTCTTTGTTCATTGGTAATATTTAAAATAGAAGTATTAAAAATTTCTGATGCCGTTAAAAGATGAATATCTTTATTTTTTTTAAAAGCATTAATTAAATAAGGATCATTTGATAAATGAGCTAGAATTCTTAATTCTATTTGGGAATAATCTATAGCAGCAATTATTGTATTTTTAGGAGCAATAAAAGATTTCCTAATTCTCTTTCCTTCTTTCGTGCGAATTGGAATATTTTGTAAGTTAGGATTTGAAGAAGATAATCTTCCTGTTACAGTTAAAGTTTGATGATAAGAAGTATGAATTCTATTATTTACTGGATTAATCATATTTGGTAAAGTATCCAAGTAATTAGATTGTAACTTTCTTAATTTTCGGTAATTCAAAATAATTTTTGCCAAAGGATTTGTTAAAGAAAGTTCTTTTAATACATATTTAGAAGTAGAAAAATTTCCATTTTTATTTTTTTTAATTTTTTTAAATTCAATATCTTTGAATAAAATTGGTTGTAATTGTTTATTCGATAGTAAGTTAAAAGACGTATTAGCTAATTCATAGGCTATTTTTTTAAGGTTATTTAATTTCAAAATGTTTTTCTTAGATTGTTTTTCTAAGATGAATTTATCAATTAAAACGCCATTTTTTTCTATTTTTTCTATTACTTTAATTAAAGGAAAATCAATATTATTTAATATAAAAATATTTTCTTTATTTTTTTTTAAACGAAACCATAAATTTTCATGCAATAAAAATATAGTTTCTGCTTGGATTAATACATCATTTTCATTTAATATATGATTTTTTTTATTTTTAATATTAGTAAATTTTTTTTTGTTGTTTATCCATTTTTCTTTTAATTCTTCTAGACTATATTTTTCTCCAAACTGACTATCTAATAAATATGATTCAATAAAAATATCATATTGGTTTCCAGATAAAACAATGTTATTTTTTTCTAGAATTTGGCTATCTTCTTTTAAATTTTTACTAATTTTTTTATTTTTTTTATTTTCAAAAATAGCTTTAAAATTATTAATAGACGTTTTATTATTAAAAGGAAAATAAATTGTATTTTTTGAGGATAATGAAAAAGCTACTCCTTTTAACTCCTTTATTTTTTTTGAAGACGTATCTAAATGTAAAAAAAAAGAAAACATAGAAGATTCTTTTATTTTTTTTAGAAAAAAATTTATATTCTTTTCTAAATTTTCAGAAAAAATAGTAAAATTATTCATTTTTTTTTTTGGTATTTTTTTTTTATAAAAGAAATCAAAATCTTTAATTTTTTCACTCCATGTATTTATGTTATAATATTTAAAAAAAATACATAAATTTAAAATTTTAGGGTTTGAAAACTCTAATTTTTCGTCTATATTTAGTTTAATATCTAATTTTAAGGTAATTAATTGCTTAAATAAAAATATTGATTTTTTGTGTTCAATTAAAAGAGAGACAATTTTTTTTGAATTCCGTATAATTAAAGAGCTTATATTTTTTATATTCTTATAGATGGATTCAATTGATCCATAATTTTTTATAAGTATTAAAGCTGTTTTGTTACCTATTCCGGGAACTCCTGGAATAGAATCAGATTTATCCCCTATTAAACTTAAAAAATCAACAATTTGTTTCGAAGAAAAACCATATTTTTTTTTTATTTCATAAGGACCAATAACTTTTCCATTTACATTATGGATGATATTAATATTATTTTCTACTAATTGAATCATATCTTTGTCATAGCTTTTAATTAGTACTTTATTTCCATTTTTAGATTCTTTTGAAGCAATTGTTCCTATAATATCATCTGCTTCTATTGTAGGTATACACAAGGTAGGTATACCTAGCATTTTAATAGCTGATTTTAACGGAATAATTTGTACTTTTAAATTATCAGGCATAGATATTCTTTTGACTTTATATTCTTTAAATATAGAATGTCTAAAATTTTTTTGAAATGAATCAAATACAACTATCATTTTTTTTGGTGTATATTTTTTTAATAAATTTAGCAACATATTAATCATTCCATATATTGCATTAGAAGGTTCATTAAAATTATTTTTTAGCTTGGGAAGGGCATAATAAAATCGATAAAGATACAAATTTCCATCGATTAATATAATAGGATTCGATTTATTTGAAGTTTTATTTTTTATGTTCATGAAAATTAAAATTTTAAAATTTTTAAAATTAATTAAGTTTAACATATTAATTTAAATAATAATTATGGATTAATCGTTTATTATATTTAATAAGTGTATTAATAAATTAATTTTGTTAATTTTTTTCAAATTTTAAATATTTTTAAGACTTTAATTTTTGTTAATACATAAAGTTTTCTTATTTTTTATGTTTTTTTTAAATTTTTTTTTAATTTTATATAATTTTTAGTTTATTAAACTTAAATATTTAATTTAATTAACAATTAATAACTTTAAAAACATGAAAAATTTTTTTTATTAATTTATAATTTGATTTTAAGTTATTTATGCTAAATTTTTTTAATAAAATTTGAAAAATATTTTCTTATAGAGATAAAAAGTGAATAATAAAAATAAAAAAAAAAATTGAAAGATATTTCAAATAAATATGAAAATAATTTAAATTTACATACTCCGATAATTAGACAATATTTATCAATAAAAAAAAAATATCCTGATTTTGTTCTTTTTTTTAGAATGGGAGATTTTTATGAATTATTTTATAAAGATGCTATCACAGTCTCCGATATACTAAAAATAGTGTTAACAAATAGAGGATATTCAGCAGGAAAAAAAGTACCTATGGCAGGTATACCTGTGCATACTGCAGAGAGATACTGGAAAAAATTATTAAATTTAGGAAAATCTATTGCTGTATGTGAACAAGTAAAAAATAAATTATCTTGTAAAAATAAATTAATTAATCGAGAAGTTATACAAGTAATTACCCCTGGGACAGTTGTTGAAGATTTTTTTTTAAATAATGATGTAGATAATATTCTAGCAGCAGTTTATAAAAATGAAAATAAATTCGGATATTCTTATGTAGATATTTCTTCAGGAGATTTTTATGTATCAGAACATGAAAATTTAGAATCATTTTTATCTGAATTATACAGAACTAATCCAGTAGAATTATTGTGTAGTGATAATTTTAAAGATATTAATACGATTAAAACTAATAATACTTTAATTGAATATCGTTCTATAGCAGAATTTGAGTTGGAGAGTGCTTATCGCCAACTTATCTTACACTTTAATACTCAAAATTTAGAAGGGTTTGGTTTAAAAAAAGATCATTTAGGATTAGGATCGGCTGGTTGTTTATTACAATATATCAAATCTGTACAAAAAATTCTTTTAAGAAATATTTTATCAATTAAAATAAATGTTCCTAAAAAATATATTTTATTAGATAAAGTATCTAGAATTCATTTAGAATTAACAAAAAATGTATTAGGAGGTTATAAAAATACTTTGTCTTATGTTTTGAATAGATGCACAACTTCTATGGGTGTAAGAATGTTAAAACGTTGGATACATGCACCTATTAGAGATATTAAAATTATTAAAAATAGGCAAAATAGCATAAAAGAATTACAAGAAAAATATATAGAGTTGAAATTTATTTTTAGAAAGATTAGTGATTTAGAAAGAATTTGTTCTCGAGTGGTTACGTTGAAAGCAAATCCAATAGATATAATTAAAATTAAATTAACTTTACTAGAATTTATTAAAATTAAAAAAGTATTAGTAAAAATTAAGGGAGAAAATATAAAAAGAATTGTTAAAAGGTTAGGTAATAACAAGGAAATTATTTCTTTATTAAATTCCTCTATTAATCCAGATTCTCCGATGTCTATAAAAAATGGAAATGTAATAGCAAAAGGATATAATAGAAAATTAGATCATCTAAGGAACATTTCAAAAAATTCATTATCTGTTATTCAAAAATTTGAAACTCTTGAAAAAAAAATATTAAAAATAGATTCTTTAAAAGTAGGTTTTAATAGAATTATTGGTTATTATATTCAAATAAACAAAAAGTATAAAAAATTAATACCTGAAAAATATATAAAAATACAAACATTAAAATTATATAATAGATATACAACATTAGAACTAAAAAAATTTGAAAAAGAAATTATATCATCAAAGTTTAAAAGTTTAGAGTTAGAAAATTATTTATATTATAAATTATTAGAAAAATTAAATTTTTATATACCTTTCTTAAAAATTAGTGCAAAAGCAATTGCTGAACTTGATGTTTTATCGAATTTAGCAGAAAGAGCTGTAAAATTAAAATATGTATGCCCTTATCTAACAAACAAAACAGAAATTCGCTTAAATGATAGTCGTCATCCAGTTATTGAATCAATATTAACTCATTCTTTTGTTCCTAATTCTGTTAATTTATCTAGAAAAAATAGAATGTTAATTATTACTGGTCCAAATATGGGTGGTAAAAGTACATATATGAGACAAATAGGATTAATTGTAATTATGGCATGGATAGGAAGTTTTGTTCCTGCAAAGACTGCTGTTATTGGAAATATAGATCAAATTTTTACAAGAATTGGTTCTTCTGATGATTTATCGGGAGGTAAGTCGTCTTTTATGGTGGAAATGATAGAAACTGCCAATATATTAAATAATGCTACTTCTAATAGTTTAGTTTTGATAGATGAAATAGGAAGAGGAACATCTATTAATGATGGATTAGCTTTAGCTTGGTCAGTTTCTTTATATTTAGTTAAATATATACAATCTATAACTTTGTTTTCTACACATTATTTTGAATTAACAAAATTAGAAAAAAAAAATAAAAATATAAAAAATGTTTATTTATCGACAGTTGAATATGATGGAAAAATTTCTTTTTTATATAAGCTAGAACAAGGATTTATAAATAAAAGTTATGGAATATTGGTTGCTGTTCTTTCTGGATTCCCAATAAAAGTTATTGATTTAGCTAATGCAAAATTAAAAGAAATAAAAATTAAAAAAAAAATAACATTTAGATTATTTTTAAAAAAATATTTCAATATTAGTTCTTTATCTTTTATATTTAAAAAAATAAAAGGAATAAAAAAAATTTTTTTTAAAAATTTTTAATTTATTTTTTTTAATATAATTATCGATAATATCTTAATATTAAATTAAAATATTTATTTTCAATTTTTTTAAGAATTTTTCTATTAATAAATCAAAAAATAATATTTGGATATTTTAATATATGGAAACTCAAGATAGTTTAAATCTTTTTCATCCGTTAGATGAATCAGAAAGAAAAATTTTAGATACTTTAACTAAAAATTTATCTGAAGAAAAAAAAATGTGGCTTTCTGGTTATTTTTGGGGAAAATCAAAATTTTCTAAAAACAAAAGTTCGTATCTAAACTTAGATTTAAATAATACTGAAAGAGAAAAAGCATATCGGATTACTATTTTATGTGCTTCTCAAACAGGTAATGCTAGAATTGCTTCTAAAGTTGTTAAAGAAGTTTTTGATTCTTATCAATTACCTTCAATATTAATTAATGTCTGTGATTACAAGATAAAAAATATAAGTAAAGAAAAAATACTGATATTAATTATTTCCACCCATGGTGAGGGAGAACCTCCAGAAGAGGCGATATTCTTACATAAATTTTTATTTTCAAAAAAATCTATTCAGATGAAATCCGTAAATTATTCGGTTTTCGGATTAGGGGATAGTTCTTACGATCATTTTTGTAAAGCTGGAAAAGATTTTGATAATCGAATTTTAAAATTAGGAGGAAAAAAGTTATTAGATCGAGTTGATGCAGATATTGAGTACAAGCAATTAATAAAAGAATGGAGTGAAAAACTATCAGTTATTATTAAGAAAAATTTTTTTTCACAGTTTAAAAATAATAAAGAAAAACAAAATTATCAAAAATATAATAATAAAAAAAACATAAAAATTTTTAATAAAGAAAATCCATTTTTAGCAACTATTTTATCAAATAAAAGAATTACAGGAAGAAATTCCAATAAGATAGTTAATCATATTGAAATAGATTTACAAGATTCAAAAATAACTTATAAACCTGGAGATGTCTTAGGAATTTGGTATAAAAATGATGCTGAATCAATTAAAAATTTATTGAAAAAATTAAAGATACATTCGATCGAAAAAGTTTTATTTAAAAGTAAAAAAGAAACTATTTTTAATTTGCTTCGTAAAAAATTTGAAATTACTGTTAATACAAAAAAAATTGTAGAATCATATAATTATTTTGCAAAATCGAATTTATTACAGAATATTATTTCAGATAGTTTAAAAATAAGAAAATATGTTCAAAATATTTCTTTGTTAGAAATGATTTATCAAAATCCTACTAAAATAACAGCTGATCAATTAATTTCTTTTTTAAGGCCATTAACACCCAGATTATATTCTATATCTTCTTCTCAAAAGGAAACAGATGATGAAGTTCACATTACGGTTGGATTGTTAAAATATCAAATTGAGAATCGAATATATACAGGAGGAGCATCTAATTATTTAATTAACGAATTAAAAGAAGAACAAAAAGTTTCAATTTTTATTCAAGAAAATAAAAATTTTCGTTTACCTAATAATAAAGATTCTTCTATTATTATGATATCAGCAGGGACTGGAATTGCTCCGTTTAGAGCATTTATGCAAGAAAGAGAAAATACTAAATCTAAAGGAAAAAATTGGTTATTTTTTGGAAATCAATATTTTACAGAAGATTTTTTATATCAAACAGAATGGCAGCAATATTTTAAAAATAAATTATTAACTAAAGTTAGTTTAGCTTGGTCTAGAGATCAAAAAGAAAAAATATATGTACAGCATAAAATACTTGAAAATGGTTTATTAATTTGGAAATGGATTGAATCAGGGGCATATATATATGTTTGTGGAGATGCTCTTAATATGGCTAAGGAAGTCGAGGAAGCATTGTTATTAGTTTTTGAAAAATATGGAAATATGAATAAAAAATCATCAGAAAAATTTTTATTTAATTTACGAAAAAAAAGTCGATATCAACGAGATGTATACTAATGAAGAATACAAAAGATAAAGTTAATTTAGTAAAAGATTCATTTAGTGAAGCAGAAATAATAAAATATAATAGTAATTATTTACGTGGAACTATTAAAAAAGATCTTGAAAACACTTTGACAAATGGTTTTACCGGAGATAATTATTCATTAATTCGATTTCATGGAATGTATCAGCAAGATGATAGGGATTTGCGAAAAGAAAGAATAGAGCAAAAATTAGAACCTCGACATGCTATGATGTTACGTTGCAGGATACCTGGAGGAATAGTTAAACCAAATCAATGGTTAGAAATAGATCGATTTTCTAATAAAAATACTTTATATAAAACTATAAGGCTAACAAATCGTCAAACATTTCAATTTCATGGAATTTTTAAAAAAAATTTAAAAAAAGTGCATCAAATGTTAGAAAAAATAGGATTAGATTCATTTGCAACCGCCAATGATGTTAATAGAAACGTTATATGTTCTTCTGATCTAATGGCTTCTAAATTACATAAATCTACTTATGAATGGGCAAGAAAAATTTCTGAATATTTTTTACCTAAAACAAATGCTTATGCTGAAATTTGGTTAGATAAAAAAAAGATAGTATTAAATGAAAAAGAACCTATTTTAGGAAAAACTTACCTTCCTAGAAAATTTAAGATAGCTATTGCCATTCCACCAAATAATGATGTTGATGTACATGCTAATGATATAGCACTTATAGCTATTTCAAAAGAAGAAAAATTAATTGGTTTTAACGTACTTGTTGGAGGTGGATTATCTATCGAGCATAATAATACTCTTACTTGGCCATCTTTAGCTACAGAATTCGGATTTATTGATTTACCTAATATATTAAAAGTTCTTGAAGCTATAGTCACAGTTCAACGAGATTGGGGTAATCGATATGATCGAAAAAATGCTAAAACTCGTTATACATTAAAAAAATTTGGAAAGACTAAATTTATAAATGAAGTAGAGTTAAGATCTGAAACTAAATTTCAAACCATTTATCCTTATGTATTTAATAATAGAGGCGATAAATTTGGATGGAGTAAAGGAATTAATGGAAAATGGAGTTTTACTTTATACATTGAAAATGGACGTTTAATTGAAGACTATAGAAAGATTAAATCTGGTTTGTATAAAATTGCTCTTATACATGATGGAGATTTTCGAATTACTGCTAATCAAAATATAATTATATATAATATATCGATAGATAAAAAAGAAGATATAGAAAAAATTATTTCCAGACATATGGTGATAGATAATGTTACGGAGTTACAAAAAACTTCAATGGCTTGTGTTTCTTTCCCTACTTGTCCTTTAGCTATGGCAGAAGCAGAACGTATTTTAACACCTTTTGTTAAAGAAATAGATAAAATTATGGAAAAATATAATTTGATGGACGAAAGCATTATTTTAAGAATTACAGGATGTCCAAACGGTTGTGCTAGATCTTTATTATCAGAAATAGGTTTAATAGGAAAATCATTAAATAAATATAATTTATACATGGGAGGTAATAAAACAGGTACTAGAATTCCTAGGTTATATGGAGAAAATTATAGTCTTTCTAAAATAATAGAAATTATTAGACCAATGATTAAAAGATGGTCTTTAGAAAAATTTTCTAAAGAATGTTTTGGGGATTTTATAGTTCGTGTTAAAATAATTGAGTCCGTTTCAAATTTCCCAAATAATTTTTGGAAAAAATAAAAGGAAAATTTCTAATTATGTCAATTATAGATTTTTCAGAAATTCAATATTGGAAATTAGATCAAAGATCTGAATTTTTGGAAAAGAATAATTTGTTTATTAATAAGCTATCTACCGAAAAAAGAATTACATGGGCATTGAATAATTTGTCTCATGAATTTGTAGTTTCATCCAGTTTTGGTCTACAATCAGTAGTTTTACTACATCTTATTATTAAACAGAAGTCAGATATTCCTATTATTGTAATAGATACAGGATATCTTTTTATTGAAACTTATAATTTTATCGATTTATTAACAAAAAAATTTAATTTAAATATAAAAGTATATAGTTCTAAAGTTTCTGCAGCTTGGCAAGAAGCCCGTTATGGAAAACTATGGGAGAAAGGAATAAAAGGAATTGAAAAATACAATTATATTAATAAAATAAAACCTATGAAATATGCTTTAAAAGATCTTTCAGCAAGAACATGGATAGCAGGGTTGCGAAGAGATCAAGCAAATAGTAGAATTAATTTAAATTATTTAGAAATAAAGAAAAAATTTTTTAAATTTTTTCCAATTTTAGATTGGTCTGATAAAAAAGTTTTTAATTATATTAAAAATAATAACTTACCGCTTCATCCTTTATTAAAGAAAGGATACATCTCTGTTGGAGATACACATACAACAAGTAAATATGTTAAAGGAATGTCAAAAGAAAAAACTAGGTTTTTTGGTTTAAAAAGAGAATGCGGTTTGCATTATATAAAATAATTTAATTATTTTGAAAATTTATTTTTTTTAAAATATAAAACATTTAGTTTTATTAATTAATAAAAAATGAAATATTTACTTGTATTTTTTTGAGGAACATGTGAACTACTTCCCTTGTTTTATTAATTTAAAAAATAAAAAAGTATTATTCATAGGAGCAGGGAAAATTGCTGTTAGAAAAATTTTTTTTTTACTTAATATGACTTCGAATATAATGGTTGTATCTAGAAATATTTCTTCTGATTTAATCGAAGTATATAAAAAAAAAAAATTAATTGGATAGATACGGAATTTTTTTTAAATCAGCTAAATAAAGTGTTTTTAATTATTGTTGCAACAAATGACAGTATATTAAATTCTTTAATTTATCAAGAAGCAAAACGAAAAAGGATACTAATTAATGTTATCGATGATCGTTCAAAATGTTCTTTTATTTTTCCTTCTATAGTAGATCGATTTCCTATAACTGTAGCAGTTTCTTCTGGTGGAACCGCACCAGTTTTAACTAGAATGATTAAGGAACGAATAGAATCTATTCTTCCAATGAACTTGGGAAATTCTGCTTTGTTAGCAGAAAGGTGGAGAAGTCATGTTAAATTAAAATTTAAAAAAAATACTCATCGTCGTTACTTTTGGGAGAAAGTTTTTAATGGAATATTTGTTAGTCATGTTTTAAATGGAAATTTAAAAAAAGCTATTAAAACATTGAATACTGAAATAAAACAAAAAAAATCTTTCAAAGGGGAAATTTTTTTGGTAGGAGCAGGTCCAGGAGATAGCGGTTTATTAACTTTAAGAGGTTTGCAAGTTATACAACAAGCTGATGTAATTTTATATGATAGTTTAGTTAGTTCGGATATTTTATCATTAGTTCGTAAAGATGCTAAGAAAATTTATGTAGGGAAAAAAGCTAATAAATTATGTGTTAGTCAAAAAAATATTAATTCAATGTTAATTAATATGGCTCGAAACGGAAACAAAGTTGTTCGGTTAAAAGGAGGGGATTCTTTTATTTTTGGTAGGGGTGGGGAAGAATTAGAAATAGCTAAAAAATTTGGAATCAATTTTCAAGTTGTACCTGGTATTACAGCAGCAACTGGTGTTTCTGCATATGCAGGAATTCCATTAACACATCGAAATTATTCAAGTGGAATAATATTTATTACTGGATCTAACAAAGAAAAAGAAAAAAATAGTCAAGATTGGTCTTTTATATCAAAATGTAAAAATTATACTTTAGTTATTTATATGGCTAGATTACAGTCTACTTATATTTTTGATAAATTAAAATTTAATAACTATCCTTTAGATATGCCTATGGCTTTAATTGAAAAAGGAACTACATCAGAACAGAATACTATTATTGATACTTTTAAAAATCTTAAAAAGTTATCGTGTTTAATGAAACGACCAACATTATTAATTCTTGGAAAAGTAGTTTCTTTATCAAAAGAATTGTCTTGGTTTAAAAAAAATAGTAATTAAATTGATAGATTTTAAACTTATTTAATTTTGGGGAAAAAATGAAAAAAAATCTATTTTCTTATTTATCTCAATTAGAAGCTGAAAGCATCTTTATTATTCGAGAAGCATTTTCGGAGTTTGAAAATCCTGTAATGTTGTATTCGATAGGTAAAGACTCTTCTGTTATGTTACATTTAGCAAAAAAAGCTTTTTATCCAGGAAAAATTCCTTTTCCATTATTGCATGTAGATACTGGATGGAAATTTAAAGAAATGTATCAATTTAGAGATCAAGTCATCAAAGAAACAAATGTAGATTTGATTACTTATACTAATTTAGAAGGAGTTAAATTAAAAATTAATCCTTTTATTCATGGAAGTGATAAATTTACTAATATTATGAAAACAGAAGCATTAAAAAAAGCTATAAAGAAGTATAATATAGATGCTGCTTTTGGGGGTGCTAGAAGAGATGAAGAAAGATCCAGATCGAAAGAAAGAGTTTATTCCTTTAGAGATAAATTACATCAGTGGGATCCAAAAAAACAAAGACCTGAATTATGGAACATTTATAACGGACAAATCAACATATTAGAAAGTATGAGAATATTTCCTTTATCTAATTGGACAGAACTAGACGTTTGGGAATATATTTTCCTAGAAGATATAAAAGTTGTTCCATTATATTTTTCCCAAAAAAGACCTATTTTAAATAGAAATGGAAAGTTACTTATGGTTGAAGATGATCGAATAAAGATTCAATCTAATGAAAAAATAGAATTTAAAAATGTTAGATTTAGGACATTAGGATGTTGGCCTTTTACATCTGCTATTAAATCTAATGCAAAAAATGTTTTTGATATCATTAAAGAAATGATAGTAGTTAAAACTAGCGAAAGAACTGGAAGATTAATAGATCACGATCGTTCAAGTTCTATGGAATTAAAAAAACGACAAGGTTATTTTTAGTTAGGTAATAAAATGAAAAAAGAAATAAGTATTGACAGTCTTTCTACACAGCAGAAATGGTTTTTTAATAATAAGAATAAGGATGTTTTCCGATTTTTGACATGCGGTAGCGTAGATGATGGTAAAAGTACTTTAATTGGTCGATTATTATATGATACTAATCAGATTTATGATGATCAATTAGAACTTTTATTTAAAGATAGCAAAAAACATGGAACTCAAGGAAATAATTTGGATTTTGCATTATTAGTTGACGGATTACAATCTGAAAGAGAACAAGGAATTACGATTGATGTAGCTTATAGATATTTTTCTACAAAGAAAAGAAAATTTATTATGGCTGATACACCTGGGCATGAAGAATATACATGTAATATGGCAACAGGTGCTTCTAAATGCGATCTATCAATTATTCTTGTAGATGCTCAAATAGGTCTTTCAGAACAAACTTATAGACATGTTTTTATTAGTTTTATTTTTGGAATAAAATATTTAATTATTTCAATAAATAAAATGGATTTAGTAAATTATAAAAAAAATGTTTTTGATGAAATAAAAAAAGATTTTTTATTTTTTTTAGAAAAATTTTCGATAAAGTTAACTGTATTTTTTGTTCCAATATCAGCATTATTAGGAGTAAATATAGTTGACAACAAAGCTTTAATTAAATGGTACGAAGGACCTTCTTTATTAAATTTATTAGAAACAACAAAAATAATTAAGACAGATAATAAAGAAAAAAACTTAAGATTTCCTATTCAGTATGTGAATAGAGCTAACACAAATTTTAGAGGATATTCTGGTACAATAGTTTCAGGTTCAATGTCGGTAGGACAAAAAATAAAAGTTGTACCTTCTGAAATTTTTGCTACTATTAAAAAGATAATAACATATGATGAAAATTTGATTAAAGCAAGCGCCGGTCAATGTGTTACTATTTTGTTAGAAGAAAAAATTGATATTAGTAGAGGAGATTTATTAGTAGATTCAAGTTTAGCAACAAAGCCCAACCAAAATATTTTTGTTAAGATTATATCCATGTCCAAAGAACCAATTGTTCCTGGAAATATATATAATGTGAAGACTGCTACAAAAAAGACAAGAGCATTCATAAAAAATATTATTTATAAAATAGATATAAAATCATTAAAAAAAAATAAATCTGATAAATTAATGTTAAATGAAATAGGATTAATAGAAGTTATGTTAGATGAACCTATTTTTTTTGATAATTTTAAAAAAAATAAAGTTATGGGTAGTATGATTTTTATAGATTTATTTCATAATAATACTGTTGCAGGTGGAATGTTTAAAGAATTTCAAAAAGAAAAAAAATCTTTAAAAGATATTTCAAGTAATAGTTTTGAACTCGAATTTCGTTCATTAATATCTAAACATTTTCCACATTGGGGAATAAAAAATATTTCTTAGTTATTTTATAAAAATTATAAAAATATATGAATCAAAAAAATATTATTTTTCATAAACATATTATCAATAGAGAAAAAAGAGAATTTTCTAATAAACATAAGTCAATAGTTTTATGGTTTACAGGATTATCAGGATCTGGAAAATCTACAATTGCTGGAAATTTAGAAAATATTTTATACAAAAAAGGAGTTAGAACATATTTGTTAGATGGTGATAATATACGACTTGGTTTATGCAGCGATCTTTCTTTTACTTCTATAGATAGAACAGAAAATGTTCGTAGAGTTGCAGAAGTATCTAAATTAATGATTGATGCAGGAATAGTGGTGCTTTGTGCCCTTATTACTCCTTATAGAAAGGATCGAATTTTAATTCGAAATATTATTGGAAAAAAAAATTATGTAGAAGTTTTTGTTGATACTTCTTTAAAAATTTGTAAATCTAGAGATCCTAAAGGATTATATAAAAAAAATATTTTAAAAAAAATTGATAATTTTACAGGATTTGATTCAATATATGAATCTCCAACATGTCCAGATATCTATATTAATGGAGAAGATTCTTTAAAATTTATATTAAAAAAAATATTTAAAATTATTAAAAATAAAATTTTTTTAAAGAAATAAAAAAATAATTTTTTTAATATGTAGAATGTTTAATTTTTTAAAAAAATATTAATTAAACATTTCTTTTATATAAAAAATATATAGAATACAAAAATAATTAATTGAACGTTATTTTTAATACTTTTTTTAAAAAAAATTAATTTTTAGTTCAATTAAAAAAAATAAAAAAAATTATTAGTAAATAGAGTATTTATTTTTAAAAAAAATTTTAGAATTTAATTAAATTATTTTTTAATTCGTATATTTTTTAGATTTTATTTTTAATAAAAAATATTTTTTATATAAAAAATATTTATTTTAATTAATAAAATTTTAAAATATAAAAATTAAATTTTTTAAATAAAAAAAATTAATTTAATTAGAAATAATTTTAAATTTATTAAAATATACTTTTTTAAAATATAAATTTTTTAAGAGAAGAAAAATAATGAGTATTATTTTATTTAAAGACTATACGTTCGAAGCAGCCCATAAGTTGCCAAATGTTGCAAAAGAGCATAAATGCTATAAGTTGCACGGGCATTCTTTTTTAATTCGCATAAGTATAAAAGGTGAAATTAACAATGATACAGGTTTTATATTAGATTTTAAACAAATAGATGATGTATTTAAACCTATTCAAGTTAAACTAAATCATTCTTATCTTAATGTCATTAAAGGTTTAGAAAATCCTACAATAGAAATTTTATCAAGATGGATATGGAAAAAATTAAAACCTAAATTGAATGAGCTGTATTCTATTAAAATTAATGAAACATTTACATCTGGATGTATTTATAAAGAATAAAAAAAATGATTAAGAAATAACTAAGTATTTTTGTATTTGTATAGACAGTCTCCAATTATTTATTAAACATAATTTAATGCATAATTCAGTGGCTTTTTTATCTTGATCAATAGGTTGTAAAAAAATCAACTTAGATTTTATTTTTTTTTTCATACTTTTAAAAAGTATTTTTAATTTTAAAATATCAGTGTTATTTAGTACTGCGTATTTAATTTCATTAGCACGAATAATAGCACTTTTAACTATTTTTTTAGATATATTTATTTTAGGAGATACGGTTACCCAAGTTTTTTTAGAGCAATATATAGTATATGTTCCGCTGGTTTCAATTTGACATGAATAACCTTTTTTTTCTAGTTTCTTTGTAAGATATATAAGATTGAAAACACAAGGTTCTCCTCCAGTTATAACTATATGTTTTGATTTCCAATTATTTTTTTTAATAAAATATATTATTTCGAAAATATTCAGAAAAGCCCATTTTTTTGAAGATTTTTTTTTATTAATTATTTCTTTAGTATCAACTTGATTTTGATTTAATAATTTCCATGTATGTTTAGTATCACACCAACTACAATGAATGGGACAACCTTGTATTCGAATAAAAATAGAAGGTTGTCCTGTATAAAACCCTTCCCCTTGTATTGTTTCGTATATTTCATTAATAGGATATTTCATTTTTTTTAATTCTTTTATTTTTAAACTAATAAAAATTGATATTTTTTATAAGTTAATTGATGGATTTTTTTTAAAAACTGCTATTTATTATTGCTAAATAAACAGCAGTTTTTTTTAACTTAATATTCATAATTTTTTATAAAATATTATTTTTTATTTCTTCTTCAATTCTAATAAGACGATTATATTTACAAGTTCTTTCGGAACGACACATAGAACCTGTTTTAATTTGTCCCGATGATGTACCTACACATAAATCAGCAATTGTAGTATCTTCTGTTTCTCCTGAACGATGAGAAATAATTACTTTATAATTTGATTTTTTAGCTAATTGTATTGTTTTCAATGTTTCAGATAATGTTCCAATTTGATTTAGTTTAATCAAAATAGCGTTTGCAACTTTTTTTTCAATTCCTTTTTTTAGAATTTTTTTGTTAGTTACAAATAAATCATCTCCTACTAGTTGTATTTTTTGTCCTAGTTGTTCGGTTTGATATTTAAACCCTAACCAATCATTTTCATCTTGCCCATCTTCAATAGAGAGAATAGGATATATTTCGGTTAATTTTTTTAAATAATTTGTAAATTCATAAGAATTAAATTCTTTTTTTTCTTTCTTAAAACAATATTTTTGAGAGGTTTTATTATAAAATTCGGAAGCGGCACAATCAATTGCTATAGTTATATCCTTTCCAATTTTATATCCTGCTGCACTTACTGCATGTTGAATAATATTTAAGGCTTCTTCATTAGAATTTAAATTTGGAGCATATCCTCCTTCATCTCCTACAGAAGTATTAAGTGATTTTAATTTTAATATTCCTCCCAAATAATGAAAAATTTCAGCGCCTATTTGAATAGCATGTTTAATATTTTTAGCTTTTATTGGTTGTATCATAAATTCTTGTATATCAATATTATTATTAGCGTGCTTTCCTCCATTAATTATATTTATCATAGGAATAGGCATGGAAAATTGATTAGGAGTATTATTTAGTTCGGAAATATATTTGTATAAAGGAATTTTTTTTTGTAAAGCTACTGCTTTAGCCGTTGCTAAAGAAATAGCTAGAATTGTATTAGCGCCTAAATTAGATTTATTATCAGTACCATCTAATTTAATCATAAAATCATCAATCGCTTCCTGTTCTCTAGCATCTTTTTTATAAATTTTTTCAGAAATTATTGTATTTCCTATTAATACTGCCTTCTTTACACCTTTTCCTAAAAAATATTTTTTATCATTATCTCGTAATTCTACAGCTTCCTTTGAACCTGTTGATGCACCTGAAGGAACGGAAGCAATTCCAATTGATCCTCCTTCTAAATGTATTTCTGATTCGATAGTTGGAAATCCTCTAGAATCTAGTATTTCTCGGCAGATAGTTTTATTTATTTTATACATTTTGTTCCTTTTTTAAAAAAGTTAACATTTAAAAATTTTTTATGAAAAATTTTTTTTATATATTTTAGCAGCTTTTATAAAACCTTCAAATAAAGGGTGTCCTTTTCTTGGGCTAGAATTAAATTCAGGATGGAATTGACAACCTATAAACCATGGATGGTTAAATAATTCAATTATTTCAACTAAATTTTTATATTTTGATCTTCCAGAAACAATTAATCCTAGTTTTTCGGTTTTATTTAAAAGTGAATTATTTACTTCATATCTATGTCGATGTCTTTCTGATATTTTTTTACTTTTATACATTTTATAAGTTAAACTATTTTTTTTTATAATACATACATGAGCACCTAATCTCATAGTTCCACCTAAATTATTTTTTTTGTAATTCTTTTTTCTTTTTTTATCCCATTTTTTAATTAGAGCTATAATAGGATATTTACAATTAGGTTGAAACTCTGTTGAATTAGCAGATTTAATTCCTACTACATTTCTTGTATACTCAATAATAGCTAATTGCATTCCTAAACAAATGCCTAAATAAGGAATTTTATTTTCTCTTGCATAACGAATAGAAAGTATCATTCCTTCTATTCCTCGGTTTCCAAATCCACCTGGAATTAAAATTCCATCTAATTCTTTTAAAATTTTATTATATTTATAATGAATAATTTTTTTAGAATTAATTAATTTAATGATAATTTTAGTTTTATTTTTTAGACCTCCATGTTTAATAGCTTCTATAACAGATTTATAAGCATCTGGTAATTCAGTATATTTTCCAATAATTCCAATTTTGATAATTTCAGAGGATTGATTTTCTTCAGAAATAACTTTATCCCAAGAAGATAAATCAGCTATTGGTACTTTAAGGTTAAAATATTTACAAATATAATCGTCTAATCCTTGAAGTTGTAGTAATTTTGGTATTTTATAAATAGAATCTAAATCTATTAAAGAAATAACAGCTTTTTTTTTAACATTGCAAAATAAAGCTATTTTTTTTCTTTCATTTTCTGATATTTTTTTTTCTGAGCGACAGATTAATATATCTGGTTGAATGCCAATAGATAGTAATTCTTTAACAGAATGTTGAGTAGGTTTGGTTTTTATTTCTTTAGTTGTAGAGATGTAAGGAAGTAATGTCAAATGTATATATAAAACATTTTTTTTATTTACATCTATAGCTATTTGTCTAATCGCTTCTAAAAAAGGCAGTGATTCTATATCTCCTACAGTTCCTCCTATTTCTACAATAGTAATATCATTTTTTCGTGATAATTTGATAATTCTATTTTTTATAACATCTGTGATATGCGGAATAATTTGAATAGTTGCACCAAGATAATCGCCTCTCCTTTCTTTTTTTAATACTTCGGAATAAACACTACCTGTTGTAAAATTATTTAGACTAGTCATTTTGTTTTTTATAAAACGTTCATAATGACCTAAATCTAAATCTGTTTCAGCTCCATCATTTGTAACAAATACCTCTCCATGTTGAACAGGACTAATTGTTCCAGGATCAACATTAATATAAGGATCTAATTTAATAATAGTTGTTTTAAGTTTTCTTTCTTCTAAAATTGATCCAAGTGAACCTGCTGTAATTCCTTTTCCTAAAGAGGAAACAACTCCACCTGTTATAAATATATAATACTTATTCATTTTTTGCCAGGAGTATAAAATAAAGTATAAATGGAATAGTTTAGACAGGAACAATATGATATCGTAGAAAACAAATAATAGCAATTCTTTAACTATTTTGTTAAGAAATAGAAATTGATATTAAAAAATTTAATTTTTTTAAAAAACTATTTTTTCCACTTTTTTTTTAAAGAAACAATTCTATTAAAAATTAATTTTTTACTATTTATCTTATTTTCATTAAGAAAAAAATATCCTTCTCTTTCAAATTGATAAGTATTAAAATTTTTGTTTTTTAAAATATTTTTGTTAATAAATCCATTTTTAATAATTAATGATTTATTATTTATATAATTTAAAAAATCTTTTTTTAGTTCAGGAAATTTAACATTAAATATACGATCATATAAAAAAAATTTTGCTGGAAAAATATCTTCTTTAGAAATCCAATGAATAATTCCATTAAATTTTTCTACTTTTTCTTTATTTTGTAATTTATTTTTTTTGTAAATACAAATTACAGTATCAATTTTTTTATTTTTATCTTTTTTAATTTCTATTGCTTTGATAACAAAACTATATCTTAATTTTACTGTTTTCCCAAGGACCAATCGTTTGTATCCAGGAATAGAGTTTTCGGAAAAATCTGATTGGTCTATATATATTTCTTTACTTAAAGTAATTCTATTTATCCCCATTGAGCTTTCTTTAGGATGATAAGGAATAAAAATATTTTCTTTATAATCTTCTGACATATTAGATATGATTAATTTTAAAGGATTAATAATCGCCATTGTTCTAGGAGTATTTTTATTTAAATCATTTCTAATACAATTTTCTAATAAATCTAATTCTATATAATGTTCTTTTTTAGTAAAACCTATTCTTCTACAAAAATCTTGAATAGAATTTGGAGTAAAACCTCGTTTCTTTAATCCTGAAATAGTAGGCATTCTAGGATCATCCCAACCAGAAACAATTTTTTTTTGAACTAGTACCGATAATTTTCTTTTAGAAAGAATAGAATACTCTAAATTCAATCTTGAATATTCATATTGCATAGGTTTATTTATAGATTCTATATTTTCTAAAATCCAGTTATATAGTTTTCTATTTTCTTGAAATTCAAGAGTACATAAAGAATGAGTAACTCCTTCCAGAGCATCAGAAATACAATGTGAAAAATCATATAAAGGGTAAATACACCATTTTTTTTTCGTTTGGTGATGTTTAACAAACATTATTCGATATAAAACAGGATCTCTCATTATAATAAAAGGAGATTTCATATCAATTTTTGCTCTCAAACAAGCTGATCCTTCTGAAAAATGCCCGGATTTCATTTTTTCGAAAAGAATTAAATTTTCTTCAATAGTTTGATTTCGAAAAGGACTATTTTTTCCAGGTTGTTGTAATGTTCCTCTATATTTTTTTATGTCATCTTTACTTAATTGATCAACATAGGCTAAATTTTTTTTAATTAATATTAAAGCATATTGGTATATTTTTTCAAATTTTTGAGAAGTAAAATATATTTTTTTCCATTTAAAACCTAGCCATTTAATATTGGATTTGATAATATCAATATATTGAGAATTTTCTTTTTTAGGATTTGTATCATCAAATCGTAAATTACATATTCCATTATATTTTTTAGCAATTCCAAAGTTTAAGTGCATAGATTTAGCATGACCTATATGTAAAAATCCGTTAGGTTCAGGAGGAAATCTAGTTTGTATATTATTGCATTTTTTATTTTTTAAATCTTGTAACACAATTTTTTGAATGAAATTTAAACGAGGTTTTTTTTTAAGAGGATTTTTTTTCATTTTTATTTTTTATTTTTTAAATTACGATTAGCAGTATCTGAAATTTGTAATATTTTTTTATAGGTTTATTTTAATAAAATTTCATGATATATTATATCACATAATGTATATATTTTTATATATATGATAAAAATTATTAATTTCTTTAATCATTTTTAATGAAAAAATTTATAAACTTTTTTTGTTAAAAAAATTCTTATTTTATTTGTAGAATAGGCTATGTAGCTCAGATTGGTTAGAGCACAGCACTCATAACGCTGGGGTCATGGGTTCAAGTCCCATCGTAGCCACCATATTAATATTAAAATAATATAATTTTTTGCGGAAGTGGCGAAATAGGTAGACGCACCAGATTTAGGATCTGGCACTGAAAAGTTTGCGAGTTCAAGTCTCGCCTTCCGTATAAAGATAATAAGTATAAGAAAAAATTTAAAAATGGGGTATAGCCAAGTGGAAAGGCACCGGTTTTTGATACCGGCATTCCCTGGTTCGAATCCAGGTACCCCAGAAAAAACAATCTAATTTGAATTTTTGTTTCATTTCTTTAAAATCAAATGGGGTATAGCCAAGTGGAAAGGCACCGGTTTTTGATACCGGCATTCCCTGGTTCGAATCCAGGTACCCCAGAAAAAATAATAAAAGATAATTTTTTTAACTTTTTATTTTTAAATAAGGTTTTAAAAATAATGAAAATAGATGAATTAAAAAAAAAAGCTGCTTTAGAAGCGATAAAATATATTAAAGATAACTCTATTGTTGGAATAGGAACTGGTTCTACAGTTTCTTACTTTATAAAAGCTTTAAGTTTTATTAAAGAAAAAATATCAGGAGTAATTTCAAGTTCTAGTACATCATCAGAACAGATTAAAAAGTATGGATTAAAAATTTTGGATTTAAATAAAGTTTGTTCTCCTATTATATATGTAGATGGTGCTGATGAAATAAATAATAAAATGGAAATGATTAAAGGAGGAGGCGCAGCATTAACAAAAGAAAAAATAATAGCTGCTGCAGCAACTCAATTTATTTGCATAATAGATGAATCTAAACAAGTAAAAATATTGGGAAATTTTCCACTTCCAATTGAAATAATACCTATGTCTTACTCGTACATTAAAAATCAAATAATTAAGTTAGGAGGAGAGCCAAAATTAAGGAAAAATTTAATTACGGATAATGGAAATATTATTTTAGATGTTTATAAATTCAAAATTTTAGATCCTATTTTTATTGAAGAAAAAATTAATTCTTTTCCTGGAGTAGTAACGGTAGGATTATTTTCAAAAATAAAACCAGATATTGTAATTATCGGAACTCAATCAGGAGTTAAAACTTTATTTAATAAAATAAAATAAGCATTATTAAATTAATAATTTTTTATTTTTTTTAAGAATTTTTTTTAGGAAAAATTTTATAATGAGTAATATTTCATTTTTTCTAAAAGTATAGTTTTTATTAATTTCAATTTTTAAATTATATAAAGAAACATTAATATCTAAGATATTAAAATAATTAAATATTTAAAAAATAGAGTCTTTTTATGAATAATCAAATAATTCGAAAAAATATTAGAATTAAAAGAAAAGAACTATCTGAAAGTAAAAAAAATAATGCTGCTATAAAAGTAGCTAACTTAGCGTATAATTTAAAAAAAATAAAAGATGCTAAAAATATAGCTCTATTTTCTTCATTTGACGGAGAAATTAATACTTTTCCTTTAATTAATCTTTTATGGAAAAAAGATGCTCGAGTTTTTTTACCTAAAATAGATTCTTTTTCTAAAAAAACAGTATTTTTTTTAGAATATAAAAAAAATACTATTTTAAAATTAAATAAATTTAATATTTTAGAACCTATAAAGAAAAATAAAAAAAAATTTTTTATTCATGAGCTGGAAATCATTATAGTTCCATTAGTAGCTTTTAATTTTGAAGGGTATCGATTAGGAATGGGATGTGGTTTTTATGATTTTCTGTTAAGAGATTCGAAAAAAAAAATTATACCTATAGGTATAGCATATGATTTTCAGTTAGTAAAAGATATAAAAATTAACCCCTGGGATGTTCCCTTGCCTTATATTATTACACCTAAAAAAATTTGGTTTTGGAAAAAAAATTTTTTTTAGATAGTTAAATCTAATTCTCCATATTTATACAATAAGATAGATATCGCAGCTATAGAGCTAGTTTCAGCACGTAGTATTCTTTTTCCTAATGAAATATTTTTAAAATTATATTTTTTTTTAAAATTATTAATTTCCATAATAGAAAACCCTGATTCACCTCCGATTATCACATTTATTTTTTTTTGAATAGGCGTTAAAGAATTTATTGTTTTTTTTGTATAAGGATCAAAAATTATTTTTAATTCATTATTAGGTAATTTACTACACCATGAATACATATATTCAGGATAATTAATAATTGGAATTTTATTTCTTTCACATTGTTGGCAAGCAGATATTGCTATATTTTTCCATCGATTATATTGAGATAATAAAGAAGAACTATTTATTTCAGTAGAAAACTTATTTTTTTGCAATAATGGTGTAATTGAATGCACTCCCAATTCAGTAGATTTTTGAATAATAAAATTCATTTTTTTTTGATTTAGCATTATAGGGGCAAAATGTATTTTTAGAGAGGATTCTTTATTTTTTTTAAGTTTTTTTTCTATTAATATTTGAATTAAATTTTTCTTAATAAGAGTAATTTTTCCTAAAAAAACATGATTTGTATTATTAAATACTTCAATTTTTTCATTTATTTTAACTCTTAAAACATTTTTGAAATAATGCAGATTGTTATTGGTCAAATGTATATTTTGTTTTCTTTTTATTTCTTTTTCATAAAAAATTCTATATTTTTTTTTTTCATTTTTTTAAATTAAGATTTAGTTAATTTGATAGTTTTTTAAAATATAAATAAATAATGTTTTAGTAGTTTGTTTACTAAAATTTCCATATATATTTCAAATATTAAAATTAATTAATATTTTATGTTTGATTTTTTATTTAAATATTCTCTAAAGCTAATAGAATCACTATTTTCAATTTTTTCTTGCTTTTTTTTTGATTTTATTTTTTCTCTCAAAAAAAAATTTTTATCAAAAAATTTTAATTTTCTTCTTTTTAATCGAGCAGTATGTTTTTTAGCTAAAAAAACTCCGGTTTTTTTAAATCCTTTTTGAAGAATAAAATCTAAAATTTTAGAAGAATAAGTCAAATTTGGATTTTTTAAATGCTTTAGTAAAGTGTTACAACTTTTTTGATAGGGATTATTTAAAAAATTAGAATCAAAAATCTTTGCTATTTTTTTAAAATCTTTAAATAAAACAGAAGCTATTTTTTTAAAACAAACTTTTTTGTCTGAATTTAGTAATTTTATTTTTTGATTTGGTTTTCTTCCTTCTAAAGTAATTCTTTCCCAATTTTTATTTAATTCGATTAATTCTGAATTTGTTAAATTAGGGGATTTATTTAATAAACACCAACATAAAAATATATCTAAAAAAAATATTTGAGTTTTATTAATTCCAATAGAAGAAAATGGATTTATATCAATAGCTCGTATTTCGATATATTCAATTCCATTTTCTTTTAAAGACTTTATAAACGGTTTATTTTTTTTTATGCTACATTTTGGTCTTATATACGTATATAATTCATTTTCCATTTGTAAAATATTTGTATTAACTTGCTGTAATTCCCCTTTTTGATTAAACAAATTCATTTGTTCAAATTTTTTGAATGAAGTATTAATTCCATATTTTAAACTATTTAAATATTCATTTAAATTATTAAATGTTAAGTGAAGATTTTTAATTGAATTATTAGAATGACCTAATTTACTTAATCTTAATGATGTAGCCCATGGCAAATATTCTATATCTTTACTATTTTTAGTATTTAACAAAAAATTTATTTTTTCATTAGATAAAAAATTTTTATATATAGCTGGAGAAGCACCAAAAAAATAAGGAATTATCCATCCAAATTGGTAAAAATTTCTAATTATATGTAAATATTTGTTTGAAATTATTTTTTTTTCTTCTTTATTATTTTTTTTTCCTATCCATTTTTTCCAAAATAATTTTGGAATAGAAAAATTATAATGTATTCCCGAAACTAAGTTCATTCCTAATCCATATCGAGTTTGCAGACCTTTTCTATATAGGGTCTTTATCTTTCCAAGATTTGAATTTCCATATTGAGCTAATTGAATGTGGTCTTTTTTTTCTTTTAAACAAGGCATGCTCAATGGCCACATATATTCATCAGCTATATTTTGAGAAACATAACAATGTATATCTTCTAATACAGAAAATAATTGATTGATATCAGAGCACTTAGGTGTAATTAATTCTAATAAATTTTCAGAAAAATCAGTAGTAATTATAGGATGAGTTAAAGCACTTCCCATATTTTTTGGATGTACAGAATTAGAAAGATCTCCATTTTCTTTAATTCTAATAGTTTCTCTTTCAATTCCTCTGCAAATTTTTTTTAATAGGTCTTTATTTTCATTTAACCAATTTAATTTTTTAGAAATATTTGAAATGAACATTTATTCCTTTTATGAATTATTTTCTAAAATGAGAGGAAATATTTTTTATTAAATGATTTTTTTTAAAAAATTAATTTTTTGCATCCGGAAGGATTCGAACCTCCGACCGCTCGGTTCGTAGCCGAGTACTCTATCCAACTGAGCTACGGATGCATATATATAAGAAAATACGGAGAGAGAGGGATTCGAACCCTCGATGTAATATTAGTATACATACTCCCTTAGCAGGGGAGCGCCTTAAGCCTCTCGGCCATCTCTCCAAAAATATTAAAAAATTAATTTATAATTTTAAATTAAATATTTTTATTAATAACTTTCATCTTACTTTTTTTATATCATAAGTCAAACATTTTTTAATGGTGTAGAAGATTGTTTTTTTCTTTTAAAAATTTAATTAAATTGCGCCTAGTATAATTAATTTATAGCAAGGCGCAATCTTTATTAGTAAGAAGATGTTTGAGTTTTTTCTGATTGAATTCTTTGATAAATTTCTTCTCTGTGAACAGAAACTTTTTTCGGAGCATTGACACCAATTCTAACTTGATTTCCTTTAACTCCTAATACGGTAACAGTAACTTCATCTCCAATAATTAACGATTCCCCAACTCTACGAGTTAGAATTAACATTCTATGCTCCTAAAAAAATTAAAATGGTATGTCTATCTAACCTTATTTATTTATTTAAAATAAAATTGTTTATATTAAATTCATGCAATGATATATTTAAATTTTATTTTATTTTCTCTTTAAATAAGAAAAGATATTTCAGTTAATGTAATACTTAATTATATATTAATATATTGTTATATAAAAATTTATTATGTTTATTTATGCTTTTTAATTTTCTTTTTTTAAAATAGATAAAATTTGGTTTTTACTTTTTTTTATAAAATGACTATTATTTTTTGGTTTTTTTCCACCACCTTGGGCATTTTCTTTATTTCCACCTCCTTTTCCATTAATTTCTTTAATGATAATATTTATTATCTCTATAGCTGTAATTTTTTTAATTAATTTTTTAGCAACGCTAACTAAAACAGAAATTTTTTCGTTAGTTTCATTAACTAAAATTATTATAAATGAATTTAAATGATTTTTTAAATAGTTAATTAAACAACTTAAAAAATTAGATTTTTTTTCTTTTAAGTAATGGATTATTATGCTAATTTTTTTGATTAGAATTGCTTCTTTAAGCATTTTCTTAGTTATTTCTTTTATTTTATATTTTTCATATTTTTTATATATTGATCTTAAATATAAATTTTTATCCAATAAAAAATTAATTTTTTTGATAATTTTTTTTTCTTCTTCTTTTAAAAGAATTTTTACTTGATTAAAGATAGTTTCTTTTTTTTGAATCGATAAAAAAGCTTCTTTTTTTGTGAATGCTTCTATTCGAAATATATTAGCAGCTATACTATTATTAGAAATAATTTTAAATATTCCAATTTCTCTGGTTTTTTTTGCGTGTGTTCCAGCACATAATTCGTAAGAAAAGTTATCAATAGATAATAATCTTACTTTTTTAGCATAATTTTTATTTTCTAAAAAAATAGCGTTTCTTTTTTTTGCTTTTTCAAAAGAAGTTATTTCACAGTTAATATTTAAATTTTCCCAAATTTTGTAATTTACTATTTGTTCAATTTTTTTAATACTTTCTTCAGAAATAGATTTTGAATACAAAAAGTCAAAACGTAAGTATTTATCTGTTATTAATGATCCTTTTTGTAAAATGTCTTGATTTAAAACAATTTTTAATGCGGAATGTAATAAGTGAGTTGCCGAATGATTTATAGCTATTAACTTTCTTTTTTTTAAATTAATTTCAGCTGTAATAATAGTATTGATTTTTATTTTTCCTGAGATTAATTTTCCAAAATGAATAATTACTGATCCATTTTTTTTAGTATCTTGAACCAAAAAAGAAAAATCTTTATTATATATTTTTCCAGTATCTCCGATTTGTCCTCCAGATTCAGCATAAAAAGGAGTTTCTTTTAAAACTAAAACTATTTTTTCACTTGGAACATTAATTTCTTTGACGGGGTTTTCGTTTAAAAATATACTAATTATAGTAGATTGAATTTTTTCTTCTTTATAACCTAAAAATATGGTTGGTTTTATTTTAAAAGTTTGATAATTATTTTCAAAGAAAAATTTTTTAGATTTCTTTGATTTCTCCCTTTGTCTTTCCATTAACTGATTGAAATTTTGGTAATCTATTATTATTTTTTTTTCTTTACAAATTTCTTCAATTAAATCAATTGGAAAACCAAAAGTATCATGTAAACTAAAAACTATTTTTCCAGGAAGGATATTATTGTTTATTTTTTTGATATTATTATGTAATAAAATTATTCCTTTTTTTAATATTTTTAGAAATTGACTTTCTTCTAGTTTTAATATTCTTTTTATTTCTTCTTCTTTTTTTGTAATCCCATTAGAAAATTTTTTTATTAATTTAATTGTATATGGCACTATTTTATATAAAAATTTATCTTTTATTCCAATTTTTAAACCATGTCTTAAAGCCCGTCTAATTAATCTTCGAAGAATATAACCTCTTCCTTCATTAGCGGGTAAAACACCAGCAGAAATAATATATATGCATGTTCTTATATGATCAGCTATTATATATAAAGATTGATTTTCTAAATTTTTTATACAATAAGTATTGGCTATATAAAAAATTAATTTTTGAAATATATCAATTTTATAATTTGAGTTTTTTTTTTGTAAAATAGATGTAATTCTTTCTAATCCCATTCCGGTATCAACTGATTTGTAAGGTAAATCAGTTAAAGATCCATTTAAAAGAAGATTAAACTGAATAAAGACAATATTCCAAATTTCTACATATTTATTATTTTTAAAAAAATTTTCTTTATTTTGTTGTTGTTCATTTGGATTATTATTAAAAAAAATTTCAGTACAAGGTCCACAGGGTCCAGAGCTACCCATTTTCCAAAAATTTTCTGATAAAAATATTTTTTTTTCTTTTTTTATACAGATAATTTGATTATCGGATAAACCAATAATTTTTTTCCAAATATTATAAGTTTCTTTATCTGAACTATGTATAGTAACTAATAGCTTATTTTCCGGTAAATTAAACCATTTTGAAGAAGTCAAAAGTTCCCAAGCATATATAATTGCTTTTTCTTTAAAATAATCTCTAAAACTAAAATTTCCAAGCATTTCAAAAAAAGTGTTATGATATGAAGTATATCCAACATTATTAAGATCATTATGCTTCCCCCCTGTTCTTAAACAGTTTTGAGAAGTTGCTACTCTTTTAAAGTTAGGCGTTTTTTTTCCTAAAAAAATATCTTTAAATTGATTCATTCCAGCATTAGTAAATAATAAAGAAGAATCATTTTTTGGAATAATTGAACTTCCAGAAATAATTTTATGATCTTTTGTTTTAAAAAATTCTAAAAATATTTTTCGTACCTCGTTAATACTTTTTTTCATATTTTTCCTACTTTTTTTTTTGAATAGATTTAGTTTTTAATTTTCAAAAAATTTTCATTAAAAACTAATAAACTTTTCAAAATCTTTTTTATTTTTATTTATTGAATATTAAATTTATAAATGATGTACTTAACTTTAACTAATTTTATTTTATTTAAAAAAAATAATTTATAAATATGTTATATACTATTAACTATAGTAGTTAAATCTTTATAAATAAAATTATGAATAAGTTTCTAAAATTAGAAAAAAAAATTTCTTTTATGTGTTTTTTTAATATCAGATTAGATAAAGCTATAAAAAATTTTTGTAAATTGTATTCTCGAAATTATTTAAAAAAGTGCATTTTGTCTAATCAAGTTTTGGTTAATAACTTAATAATTAATTTTCCGGATAAAAAAATACATTTTGGAGATTTAATTACCATAAATTTTTTAGAATTTGAAAAAAATGAATTTAAAGACAAAAATATTTTTTTGGATATTATATATGAAGATGAATATTTTCTTATTTTAAATAAACAATCAAATATGGTAGTTCATCCTGGAGCAGGAAATAAAAATGGAACCATACTTAATGCTTTATTACATAAAAACCAAATTTTTGAAACTATTCCTCGTGCTGGAATAGTTCATCGATTAGATAAAGATACTACTGGTTTAATGGTAATAGCTAAAACTATAATGGTTTATTATAAATTAAAAAAATTACTTAAATTAAGAAATATTTATCGTGAATATGAAGCAATTGTTCAAGGAACTATGATTTCAGGAGGTACTGTCAAAGCTGCTATTTCAAGAAATATTTATAAAAGAACAAAAATGAGTATAAATAAAAACGGTAAACCAGCTACAACTTATTATAAAATAATTCAACGGTTTGCTAATTTTACTCATATTAAAGTCATTTTGAATTCTGGTAGAACTCATCAAATTAGAGTTCATATGTCGTATATTAAATATCCCTTAATCGGTGATCATATTTATGGAAAAAAAAATTTTTTTATAAAAGATTTAAATCCTATTTTATCAAAAATAATAAAGGAATTTCCAAGACAAGCATTACATGCTAGAAAGTTATCTTTTATACATCCTATTAAAAATATATTAATGAGTTGGTATGTGAAATCCCCTAAAGATATTAATAATTTAGTTCAGAATTTAAAACTTTTTAATAAAAAAAATATATAAATTTTAAATAATTTTAATATTTTTTAAAAATTAATTTTTATTAAGAGGATTTAATAATCGTTTTACTGCTGTTTCTAACGCCCAAAAATATCCATCTAATCCGAAACCAGTAATTACTCCCTGGGAAATATCTGATAACCATGAATTAGATCTAAAATTTTCCCTAGCATAAATATTTGAAATATGAATTTCTATAAATGGAATATTTACCGCTAAAAAAGCATCTCTAATAGCAATGCTTGTATGTGTAAACGCTGCTGGATTAATAATAATATAATCAATTTTTTTTTTTGATTCATGTATTTTTTCAATAATTTCATGTTCAGCATTAGATTGATAGTGATAAATATTTATTTTTAAAGATAAAGCTTTCTTATTTAATAGAATAATTAATTCTTTCAAAGTTGTTGTTCCATAAGTATTTTTTTCTCTAGTTCCTAATAAATTTAAATTAGGTCCATTTAGCATTAAAATATTAAGTTTTTTGTTCATTTTTTTCCGAAATTTTAAAATTTAAAAAATTAAATTTATTTAAATAAAATAATATATTAATCATATTGTATAAAATTTTTTTTAAAATAAATATACTTTATTTTTTTTTTTTTATATATATGTTTGTATAAAAAATATATACAAATATTATTTGTAAGCATTTTAAACATATAGAAAATAATTTTCTAGTTTAAATAATATAATAAGTGAGAAAATATGTTAAATATTGTTTCTGAAAATTTATTAATTAAAAATAATATTAATCATCAAGATTTGTTTAATGTATTGAGTAACATTTATACAAAAAAAATTAATTATGTTGATTTATATTTTCAATCTAAGTTAAAAGAAGCTTGGATATTAGAAGAGGGAATGATAAAAAATGGAATGTATTCATGTGATCAAGGTATTGGAATACGTACCATTAAGAAAAATAGTGTTTCTCTTTCTTATACTGATACTATTACTTTAAGTGGATTAAAAAAAAGTGCAGATATAGTTAAAAGTATTTTAAATAATTCAACTGATAAAAAAATAGGTAATTTTTTTTCAGAACAACCATTAAAGAGATACTCAAATCAAAATCCTATTAATAAAATGAATATTAATCAAAAAATTGAAATATTGAATTTTATTGATTGTACAGCTAGAAAAATTGATTCTAGAGTAATTAAAGTTAATGCTTCATTAACAGGAATGTACGAAGAAGTCTTAGTTACGTCTTCAGACGGAAATTTAGTTGCTGATATACGACCATTAGTACATCTTTCTATTAGTGTATTAGTTGAAGAAAAAGGGAAAATAGAAAAAGGATATAGTGGTGGAGGGTGTCGCGGAAATTATGATTTTTTTTTAGAAAAAGATTTGTCAGGAAATAATAGGATATTTAATTGGATAAATGAAGCTGTTCAATCAGCGTTAATTAATCTTTCAGCTCAATCAGCTCCTGCAGGGTTGTTAACAGTAGTTTTAGGTTCAGGTTGGCCAGGTGTTTTGCTACATGAAGCTGTTGGACACGGATTAGAAGGAGATTTTAATCGAAAAAAAACTTCTGTTTTTTCTAAAAAAATAAATTTAAAAGTAGCTTCAGAATTATGTACAGTTATAGATGACGCTACTTTACCTAATTTAAGGGGTTCTTTATCGATAGATGATGAGGGTGTTGCTGGGAAACGTAATATTTTAATAAAAAATGGAATATTAAAAAAATATATACAAGACAAATTTAATGCTCATTTAATGGGTACAAAGAGTACAGGGAACGGAAGAAGAGAATCTTATGCTCATTTACCAATGCCAAGAATGACAAATACTTATATGTTACCAGGAAATTCTACTCCTAAAGATATTCTAAGTACTGTTGATTACGGAATTTATGCAAAAAATTTTTCAGGAGGACAGGTGGATATTACTTCTGGAAAGTTTGTTTTTTCTATTTCAGAAGCTTATTTAATTAAGAAAGGAAAAATAAAAGAAGCTCTTAAAGGAGCTATGATAATTGGATCTGGTATTGAAGTAATGAAAAGTATTTCAATGGTAGGAAATGACTTACGTATGGATTCAGGCACAGGTACTTGTTCGAAAGACGGACAAAATATTCCGGTAGGTGTAGGCTTACCTACAATTAAAATAGATAAATTAACAGTTGGTGGTATAAACTAATTTTTTAGTAATTTTTTTTAAATCTGAAAGCATGTTATTTATACAACAAACATGCTTTCAATATTTTCACATATAACTTTTTTAATAAATAAAATTAACTTATTCTTTCTTTTATACGAGCAGATTTTCCTATTCTATTTCGTAAAAAATATAATTTAGATTTCTTTACAGAACCATTTCTTTGAATGCTAATTTTATTAATAATAGGTGAATGAGTTTGAAATACTCTTTCAATTCCTTCATTATTAGATATTTTACGAACTGTAAAACTAGAATTTAAACTTCTATTTCGAATAGCTATAACTATTCCTTCAAAAGATTGCAATCTTTTTTTAGATCCTTCTACAACCCAGACGTCTATTTTTAGAGTATCTCCAGTTCTAAAGTTAGGTATATTTTTTTTAAGTTGCGAACTTTCTATTTTTTGAATGATTTTATGCATTTTTTTTTAAAATTAATTTTATAATTGTAGTTTACAACAATTTTATTATTTTTGATTATTTTTTTTATGTTTATTTTTATATTCTATAAGAATATTTCTTTCTTTTTTTGTTAATTTTATTTTTTTTAATAAATCAGGTCTTTTTTTCCATGTTTTTTCAAGTGAATTTTTCAATTTCCATTGTTTTATTTTTAAATGATTTCCGGATAGTAAAATTTTAGGTACATTATGAATTAAAAATTTTTTTGGTCGAGTAAATTGGGAATGGTCTAATAAACCATTATTAAATGAATCTTCAAAAGCTGATTGAATTTTACCTATAGCACCAGGAATTAATCGAACTAAGCAATCTATTAGAACCATTGCAGGCAATTCTCCACCGCTAAGAATATAATCTCCTATCGACCATTCTTCATCTACGTAGTTTGTAATTATTCTCTCATCAATACCTTTATATCTTCCACATATTAAAATCAAATTTTCATTTAAAGATAAATTTAGAATGTTTTCTTGATTAATTTTTTTTCCTTGAGGAGATAGATAAATAACTTTAGTTTTTTTTTTAATAAATAACTTAGCGGCTTGAATAGCAAGATAAATAGGTTCTATTTTCATAATCATCCCGACTCCTCCGCCATACGGGTAATCATCTATAGATCTATTTTTTTTTGTGCTATAATCTCTTGGGTTCCAAAAATTTATTTTTAATATATTTTTTTTAATAGCTTGGCTGGTTATTCCAAAATTAATAATGGAAGCAAACATTTCTGGAAAAATGCTTATTATTCCGAACCAAACTTTTTTTTTAAAGTATCATTTTTTGACATAATTTTCCCAATCTATCAAAATATAATTTTTTTGAATATTAATTTCCTTAACTATTTCTTTTTCAATAAAAGGAATATAAAAAAAATTGCTAGAAATAGTCAAGACATTTTTAATGATTAAAATATCATAAAAACTATTATTATCTATCAGATCGACTATAACACCTATTTTTTTTCTTTTCATATTTAAAACTGATAAACCAATTATTTGATTCCAATAATATTCATTTTTTTTTAAAATAGGTAATTGATTTTTATTGATCCAAATATTTTCATTAGTAAATATTTTCAATTGTTCTCGATCTAAAAAATCTTTAATTTTTACTAAAAAATATTTTTTTGTTTTCTTCCAACAAGTTATTAAAATTTTTTCAAATTTTTTTTTTTGATAAACCAAGGAAGATAATTAAAAATATTTTCTTTTTTTTCAGTATAAGAAAAAATTTTAATAAATCCTTTTATTCCGTATGGTGATCCAATTTTTCCTATAATTATAAAAGATTCAATATTTTTTTTTTGATTAAATTTCATTTTTTTAAATTTTATTTTTTTTAATTATCTGTTTTACTTTTTCTGATAATTGTGCTCCTTTTTGTTGCCAATAAATGATTCTTTCTAAATTAACTCGAGTATGTTTTTCTTTTTTATTTTTAAAAGGAGTAAAAAATCCAATTTTTTCAATAAATTTTCCATTTCTTGATTTTCTACTATCAGTAACTATAATTTGATAAAATGGCTTTTTTTTAACTCCATTTCTAGTTAATCTAATTTTAACCATAATTTTTTTCCTATTTTTTTTTGAAAAAATAATTATATCATACCTTTTCAACAGAATAAATTATTCATTTTATAAAGTAAAAAAACATTAATTTCGAATATTTTTAATAAGTTAAATAACTTTTTATGTTTTTCCAAATATTACGAATTCCGTTTTTTTTAATTTTTTTAATCAATCTCTTCATTATTTCAAATTGTTTTAGTAGCTTATTAACATCCTGTACTGTTGTACCTGAACCGATAGAAATTCTTTTTTTTCTGGATCCTTTAATGATATTAGGTTTTAACTTTTCTTGTTTTGTCATAGAATTAATAATATATTTCATTTTAAATAACGTTTTTTTATTTATTTCTTGTATGTTTCCAACATTAGGTATATTTGTTTTATTTGGAAAATTTCTAATAAAAGATGTAACTCCCTTTATTTTTTGAATTTTATTAATTTGCTTGTAAAAATCATTTAAATTAAATTTGTTCTTCTTTGTTAAATCTTTGTTAAAAAATGTTGTGTTAGGATAGGAAATCTTTTTTTCAATATTTTTTATAAATGAAAGAATATTTTTCATACCTAAGATTCTTTCCGCTATTTCTTTAGGACAAAAAGGTTTTAAATCACTTAATTTTTCTCCAGTTCCTATAAACTTAATAGGTTTTTTAGTCGTATATCGAGCTGATAAAGCCACTCCTCCCCTAGAATCACCATCAATTTTAGTTATAATGATTCCTGATATAGATAATAATTCATTAAATGTTTTAGAAATGTTCATTCCATCTTGTCCTGTCATAGAATCTATTATTAATAATGTTTCAATAGGAGATATGGATTTTTTAATATTAATAATTTCTTTCATCATTTTTTGATCTATATGTAATCTTCCAGCAGTATCGATTAAAAGTATTTCATAAAAATTATTTTCGGCATATTGTTTTGCTGATTGAGCTATATTTATAGGTTTTTCTGTTAAAGAAGTGAAAAAAAAATCAATTTTTATTTTTTTTGATAAAATATTTAATTGTTCTATGGCTGCAGGGCGGTATATATCTAAAGAAGTTATAAGTATTTTCTTTTTATAATTTTCCTTAATAAATTTTGCTAATTTCCCTATAGTAGTGGTTTTTCCCGCTCCTTGTAATCCAACTAATAAAATTATTGCTGGAGGCTGAACTGAAAAATTTAATTTATTATTTTTTTCTCCCATAATTTTAATTAGTTCATTTTTAATTATTTTAATAAACTCTTGTCCAGGTGTTAAATTATTATTAATTTCTTTACCTATAGATTTTTTCGAAACTTCATTAATAAAAATTTTAATAATAGGTAAAGAAACATCTGCTTCCAATAAAGTTCTTCTAATTTCTCTTAATGAATCAGTAATGTTTTTTTCTGTTAATCTTCCTTGATTTTTAATTTTATTTAAAATAAAAGATAATTTTTTACTTAAATTTTCAAACATTTTTTATTTCTCTCCAAAATTTTTTATAATTAATATTATTTATTTAAACTTTATATTTTAAAAAATAATTAATATAAAAATGTTTTTTATAAATTTTTTTTTTAATAAATATATTTATATTTATTTATATAAACCAATAATTTTAAAATGATTCGAAAAAGTTTTAATTTTTTCTAAAAAGTCTTCTATTTTAAAAGATTTAAAATTATTTTTTATTTCTAATAATATTTTTTTTTCATTTTTTAAACTAGATATATTTAATAATTCAAATTTATTAATAGAAATATTGTATTTATTAAATAATAAAAATAAGGATATAAAGTTTTTTGATTCATTTTTAATAGTAAATGTCATCATTATTTTTTTAGAAAAATCATTTAAATCTAAAAATTTTTTTTTAGAAATAGCAATAAATTTAGTGAAATTATTAGTTTTATTAGAAATATTTTTTTGTATAATTTTTAAGTTATAGAGTTTAGCACCTATTGGGCTACCTATTGCAGCGATATTTACAGATTGTAAAAAAGCAATTTTTTTCATGGCAGCAGCGGTACTTTCTACATTTTTTATTTTCCAATTAGGAAATAGTTTGATAAACTTTTCACATTGTTGAAATGGTTGAGTATGACTATAAATTGTTTTAATTGTATTAAAATTAGCATTAGTTATTCCTAATAAACAATGTTTAATTGGAATCTTAAATTTTTCAATTATAAATACTCTATATTGGCTTAATAAATTATAAATTTCAAAAATAGATCCTGTGCAACTATTTTCTATAGGAAGTATTCCAATATTTGATGAATTGTTTTCTATATTTTTAAATACTTCTTCAAAAGAAGAACAATTTTTCTTAAATATTTTTTTATTCTTTTTTATTGCGTATTCACAGGATGCATAATAAGAGTATGATCCTTTAGGTCCTAAAAAAGATATTGAAACATTCTTTTTAGAAATATTTTTCTTCTTTTCTATAAATTTTTTTTGTATGGATATAGATTGATCAATTATAATATTAAAAATATCTAAAATATATTTTTTTTCGATTCCATATTTTTCTCCTATATTAACTAACGATTCAAACATTTTTTTTTCCCTATTTTCATCTCTTATTGAATGATTAATCATTAATTTTGTTTTTGCTATTTCTATAGTTAATAATTGTCGTTTTGATAAAAGAGATATTATTTTTTTATTTATTAAATTAATTTTTTCTCTTAATGTTAGTAATGGATTATTTGTATTCATATTTTATTACTCTTAGTATTTTAGTTTAAAATATAGAGTTTATTTTTAAGAAAATAAAAAATCTATATTTATATTTTTTATTTTTTTACAAAAACTTTTTAATTATATAATTATATTTAATTTTTTTAAAAATTTTATATATTTATATAGTTTTTTAATAACAAAAATTATCAAAAAATAAATAATTTTTTTTTATTCGGCATAATTTTAAAAGATACATATATATATAGAAATAGTTTATGATATATTTTTATGAACATTAATTATTATATAATGAAAAAAAATATTATTTACACTTTTATCAATCTTATTAATATTTAGGTATATTATGAAAACTTATTTGGTTAAAAAACAAAATTTTTTTCCTGATTGGTATGTTATCGATGCTTCAGGCAAAATTTTAGGACGTTTTGCTAGTCAAATTGCTAAATTACTTCGAGGAAAGCACAAAGAAATATATACTCCTCATCTAGATACTGGAGATTACGTTATTATATTAAATGCAAAAAAAATTATGGTTACGGGAAATAAATATAAAAATAAAATTTATTATCATCATACAGGTTATGTCGGGGGAATAAAGAAAAAAAGTTTTAAAGATTTAATTACTACTAATCCTTCTAAAATATTAAAAAATGCCATTAAAGGAATGTTACCAAAAGGAATTTTAGGACAATCAATGTTAAAAAAATTAAAAATTTATGATGAAAATCAACATAACCATATGGCTCAAAATCCAAAAAAAATAATAATTTAATTAAGGCAAGAAAATGAATGAAGAAAAAAATTATGGAACAGGTCGTAGAAAAAGTTCTTCGGCTAGAGTTTTTTTAAAAAAAGGCATTGGAAATATAACGGTTAATAACTTTTCATTAGAAAAATATTTCGGTAGAAAAACATCATGCATGGTTGTTTTACAACCTTTACAATTAATTAATATGTTAAAAAAATTTGATTTATATATTACAGTTAAAGGAGGAGGAATCTCTGGACAGGCAGGAGCTATTCGACAAGGTGTTACTAAAGCCTTAATATCTTATGATAATTCATTTAGAAAAGAATTAAGAAAAGCTGGTTTTGTAACTAGAGATTCTCGAAAAGTTGAACGAAAAAAAGTAGGGTTTCGAAAATCAAGAAAACGTCCTCAATTTTCTAAACGATAAATATAATTTTTTAATAATCTAATCACAATAGATTAGATTATTAAAATAACGTTTTTAATATTGTATTAAAAAATTTAAAATATTTATATAAATAAATTTATAATTTTTTTAAAAAATTAAATATATCCAGACAAAGGGAATTTATGTTTTTTTTGTTAAAACAGGAAATAAAATAAATTTTTTTTTCTTTTTTAAAATTTTCTTTAATTTTTATTTTTATATCTTTTAAATCTTTTTGATTTAACAAGTCTATCTTATTTAAGATTAACCATCTTGGTTTATTATATAGTTTTAAACTATATTTCTTTAATTCATTTATAATAATTTTAATATTATTTATAGGATTAGAATTATCTATAGGAACAAGATCAACAATATGCAGTAAGATTTTACATCTTTCTAAATGTTTTAAAAATTTAATCCCTAAACCAATTCCATTGGAAGCATTTTTAATTAAACCTGGAATATCTGCTATGGTGAATCTATTTTTATTTTCAATTATTACTTCACCTAAAATTGGTCGAATTGTTGTAAACGGGTATTCAGCTATTTTTGTATGAGCATTAGATACTTTACTAACGAATGTTGATTTTCCAGCATTGGGTAAACCCAATGTTCCTACGTCAGCTAATAACCTTAGTTCTAGCACTAATATTCTATTTTCTCCATCAGTTCCCATTGTTCTTTTACGAGGAGTTCTATTTGTAGATGATTTAAATCTAGAATTTCCAAGCCCACGCCATCCTCCTTTAGCAACCAGTACTTTTTGTTGATTATTTATTAAATCAATAATAATTTCTTGAGTTTTATAATTAATAATTCTTGTACCTATAGGAACTTTAATAAATATGTCGGAAGCATTTTTTCCAGAACAATTTTTTCCTTTTCCATTTTCTCCATTTTTTGCTATAAAATTTTTTTTAAATCTATATTCAACAAGAGTATTTAAATTTCTATCGGAAATAATCCAAATATTTCCTCCATTTCCTCCGTCTCCTCCATTTGGACCTCCTTTAGGGATGTATTTTTCTCTTCTAAAACTAATACATCCATTCCCTCCATTTCCTGCAATAACATTGATAACAGCTTCGTCAATAAATTTCATTTTTTTTATTGTATTTTTATGAAAATGTGAATGATATTCAAAAAAATTTTTTTTTTAAATAAATTAATTATTTGAATTTTTAAATTCAACTTAAAAAAAAAATAATTTTAAAATTATTTTTTTATTAAGTTGAATAAAAATATATTTATTTATAATAATAAGTTATTAATTATTAATTAGTGATGCTTACATACTTTCTTTTTTTTAAGCCTTTAATTTCAAATTTAACTTTACCACTTTTAGTTGCAAAAATAGTGTGATCTTTTCCACAAGAAGCATTTTTTCCGGGATGAAATTTAGTTCCTCTTTGACGTACTATAATACTACCTGCCGGTATAAATTGTCCTCCGAAACATTTTATACCTAATCTCTGGGAGTGAGAATCTCTCCCATTTCTAGTAGAACCACCTGCTTTTTTATGTGCCATTTTTGATATCTCTATTTAAATAATTAATATCTAAAATTTTTACATCAGTAAATAATTGCCGATGTCCTTGTTTTTTTTTGTAATGTTTTCTACGATTAAATTTAATAATATTAATTTTTTTGCATTTTCCATGACGTAATATATTAGCTTTAATCTCACTTCCTAAAATATTAGGAGATCCTATTTCTACATAAGATGAGTTAGAAATAAGTAAAATATTATTGAATATAATGTTTTCCCCAACAGAAAAATTTAATTTTTCTAAACGAACTATCTGTCCTATATTTACCTTGTATTGTTTTCCACCACTTTGAAAAACCGCATGCATATTTTACTCCATTTTTATCGAAAAATCTTTTAGACATATATTTATTTTTTTTAATATATGTAAAAAAAATCTAAAAAATATTTAATAATTAATTATATAATAATTAAAATAATTAAAATATTAAAACTTTATTTTGATTTAATAAATTTAATGGGTTAAATAATATTATTTTTATTTATTTAAAAGTAAAAAAAAGGAATTATTAAAGAAATTATTATAGTTAATAACTTATTATTGAATAATGATAACATTTATATATTTCAATATATTGTTATATAGTTAATATTATTAATATTATAACAATATAAATAATAAAAATTAATAATTAATACAAATATATGTAATAAATTTAATTTACTATTATTTATAGTTTTAACATTTATTTAGTAAAAAATATTTTTTTCTAATAAGTTATGCTTTTAATTTTTAGTTAAGAAATACTTAAATTTTTTTAAAATATTTTTAATATATTATTTAAAAATCTTAATATTTTAAAAAAAATTTAAATTTATATTTAGTGAAATTCTTTTTTTTTTTGAATAGTTTATTTAAACTCTAATTAAACTTAATATGTTAAATATTATCTTTAAATAAAAATAAAAAGTTATTAATTAGGAAAAAAAAATATTTTTTTCTTATTTTTTAAAAAACAAGTCGCTTTTATTTTTAATAATAGTTAATTCTTTTTAAAAATATTAATTAATATTCTGTTATTAAATTTTTATTTAAAATTTTTATATATATTTCTAAAAAGCATGAATTTTAAATGAAGATTAAAGATCTTTTTTTTTTATTTTACTAATATAAAAAATATTTTGTTTTAATATTTTTGAAATTTTTAAATGAATTTTTTTAGATTTAATTAAATACTAGTATTTAATCAATAGTTTATTTTATATTTTCTTTATTTTTATTTATTTTTTAATAAAAAAATATAAATTTTTTTGTTTTAAAAATATTTATTTTAAAAATATTAAATTTTATTTTTTTTCTCATATTCCTCCCATTCTTTAGGAGAGTAAGTCTCGATTGTGAGAGCGTGTATTTTGTTACTTAAAATTAATGTTTTTAAAGGAGAATATATTTTTTGTTGTCTTTCCCTTTCATTCTTATTAATAAATATTTTTCCAATTGCTATTATTATTAAGTGATAATCATCTCCCTTAATATAAACTTTTTTTAATGGTATTGCTTTCAGTAGCAAAGATTTTATTATTTTTTTCATATTAAAAATCAATATTTTAATTTAATAACTTAATTATACAACAAAAAAAAAATTTTTTTAAAAAAAATATTTCTTTATAAAAGAAATTAATAATTAATTTGATTTTTTTAATAAAAAACTAATACAAGTTAGATAAATAAATTTGTATAAAAAAACTTTTTTTTATTCAGTATAAAAATTATTTTTTTTTGAATAATTAGCACTTAAAAAATAATATTTTTTTAATTATTAAATTTTTTTTTAAAAAATATATTTTTAAATTTTAAAAAAATAATAATTATAACTATACTAAAAGTTATATAGGAGATATAGTCCTATCATAAATTACTGTGAGGTATTTATATGATAAATCATGTTCCAATGACCGTAAAAGGCGTTAAAAAACTTAAACGAGAGCTTGAAAAATTAAAAAAAATAAAACGTCCTCAAATTATTGCTTCCATTGCTAATGCCAGAGAACATGGTGATTTAAAAGAAAATGCTGAATATCATGCAGCTAGAGAGGAGCAAGGATTTTGTGAGGGAAGAATTCAAGATATTGAAACTAAATTGTCTATTGCTCAAATTATAGATGTGACAAAAATAAAAAATACAGGAAGAGTAATTTTTGGTTCAACTGTGACTTTAATAAATATTAAAAAATCTGAGACATTTACATATAGAATTGTTGGAGATGATGAAGCCGATTTTAAAAAAAATTTAATTTCGATTAATTCTCCAGTTGCAAGAAGTTTGATAGGAAAATACAATACCGATATTGTTGATGTTGCAACTCCTCTCGGTATTGTAAGTTATAAAATATTAAAAGTAGAATATATTTAATTTTTTTTAAAAAATATTTAATATTTACGTTGCAAGGTAATAAAAAGGGAATAAAAAAAAATAATTTTATTCCCTTTTAATTTTTTTAATTTTTTTTAAAATATGGTATTAATTAATTATGTTAAAAAAAAAATGTAAAAAAAAGAAATGGTTAAAAAAATATTTTCAAGACTTTTTTGTTAAGGAACGAAATAGATTAAATTATCGTTCTAGAGCATGGTTCAAATTAAAGGAAATTCAAGAAAAATTTAAAATTTTAAAAAAAGGAATGTCAATAGTTGATTTAGGATCTGCTCCTGGTAGTTGGTCTGAATATGCTATTAAAATAATTGGTAAAAAAGGTTGGATAGCTGCTTATGATATTCGACCTATGAAACCAATTCCAGGTGTTTTATTTTTTCAAGAAAATATTAATAAAAAAAAAATTTTAAGTTTTTTTTAGAAAATAATAAAAAAGTTAATTTAGTTATGTCAGATATGGCTCCAAATATATCTGGTTATTCCACTATCGATATAGTTAAAATGTTTCAATTATCTGAATTAGCTTTAGATTTAACTAAAGAAATTTTAGTAGAAAAGGGAGTTTTTTTAATCAAGTTATTTCAAGGAACTGGATTTTCTGAATATATTCAAAAATTACGTTTACTTTTTTTAAAAGTAAATATTTATAAACCAAATTCTTCTCGGTCTTCTTCTAGAGAAGTTTTCATTGTAGCAGTCGGACGAAAAATATAGTAGTCTATGCCTTTTGTTAACTTAGTTGTAATGTGAGGTAGTATCTTGAGTGATATGACTAAAAACTTGATTCTTTGGTTAGTAGTTGCAGTTATAATAATGTTTATTTTTCAAAATTTTACTACAAATAATTTAAATAATAGAAAAATTGAATATTCAACATTTTTATCTGAAGTTAATCGAGATCAAGTTAGAGAGGCACGTATTAATGGTAGAGAAATAAATGTTATTAGGAAAGATAATGATCGATACATCACTTACATTCCAATAAATGATCCAAGATTATTAGATACGCTTTTAGTAAAAAACGTTAGAGTAGTTGGAAATGGTCCTAATGAACCAGGAATAATTATGTCCGTTCTGATTTCTTGGTTTCCTACTTTTTTATTAATTGGAATTTGGATTTTTTTTATGAGACAAATGCAACTTGGAGGAGGCAAGGGAGCAATGTCTTTTGGAAAAAGTAAAGCTAGAATGCTTACCGAAAATCAAATAAAAACAACTTTTGCAGATGTTGCAGGATGCGATGAAGCAAAAGAAGAAGTTAGCGAGCTAGTTGAATATCTTAAAGAGCCAATTCGATTTCAAAAATTAGGAGGAAAAATTCCAAAAGGTATTTTAATGGTAGGTCCACCTGGAACTGGAAAAACATTATTAGCTAAAGCTATAGCTGGAGAAGCTAAAGTTCCATTTTTTACAATTTCAGGTTCTGATTTTGTAGAAATGTTTGTAGGAGTAGGGGCGTCTCGAGTTCGAGACATGTTTGAACATGCTAGAAAAGTAGCACCATGTATAATTTTTATAGATGAGATTGATGCGGTCGGACGTCAAAGAGGAGCTGGATTGGGAGGAGGTCATGATGAAAGAGAACAAACTTTAAATCAGATGTTAGTGGAAATGGATGGATTTGATGGAAATGAAGGAATTATATTAATAGCAGCAACTAATCGTCCTGATGTTTTAGATCCAGCATTATTGAGACCCGGTCGTTTTGATCGCCAGGTAATAGTGGCACTTCCCGATATAAAAGGAAGAGAGGCAATTTTAAATGTTCATATTAAAAAAGTACCGGTTAATGATGATGTCGATTCTAAAATTATAGCTCGAGGAACTCCAGGGTTTTCAGGAGCTGATTTAGCTAACTTAGTTAATGAAGCAGCATTGTTTGCAGCTAGATTTAATTTTAAAGTAGTTTCTATGAAACAATTTGAATTAGCTAAAGATAAAATGATTTTAGGATCAGAAAGAAAATCTATGGTAATGAGTAATTTACAAAAAGAAAGTACAGCTTTCCATGAAGCTGGACACGTGATTGTCGGTAGATTAGTTCCAGAACATGATCCAGCTCATAAAGTAACGATTATTCCTAGGGGAAGAGCATTGGGCGTTACATTTTTTTTGCCAGAAGAAGATTGTTTAAGTTTAAGCAGAAAAAAATTAGAAAGTCAGATTTCTACGTTATATGGAGGAAGATTAGCAGAAGAAATGATTTATGGAGAAGACTCAGTATCAACTGGTGCACAAAATGATATTAAAGTTGCCACAAATTTAGCAAGGAATATGGTAACTCAATGGGGTTTTTCAAAAAAATTAGGTCCGTTATTATATGCAGAAGAAGAGGAAGAGATCTTTTTAGGACGCACTGTTTCTAAATCTAAACATATTTCAGATGAAACAGCAAGAATTGTTGATGAAGAAGTAAAAGCTTTGATTGAAAAAAATTATAATAGAGCAAAAAAAATACTTTATGATAACTTGGATATTTTACATGCTATGAAAGATGCTCTAATTGAATATGAAACACTTAATTCAATACAAATAAATGATTTAATGAATAGAAAAAAACTAAAAAATATAGAAAAATAAAAGCAAATTTAATGTTAAAAATATTTAATTATTAAAAATAAAAAATTTTATTTGTTTATAATTTTAATGATTACTGTACTATATAAAGTATATTCTTGTTACCAGGATTTATTGTAATAATTCCTGGTAATAATAATGTTTATTAAAGCTAAATTTTTTTTTGAAATATTTAAATTATTCGATATATATTTTTTAGTTTTATAAATTTTAAATTTATAAAAATAAACATGTTTTAATTTTATTAAAAAATTTAAATTATTCAATTTTTTTTAAAAAAATAAGGAATATTTTGATGCTCACAGTTTGTTTAATTTCTTTTATTCTTTTATCTTTTGTTTTAATTTTTTTAATTCTAATTCAATCAGAAAATAATTCTGAAACAATTAGTTCAATAAATAATAATTATGAAAAAAAATTTTTATCTATAAATTTTGAAAATAATTTTCTTATTTCCATAACAAGTTTTATAGCTGTTTTATTTTTTTTATTTAGTTTAATATTATCAAATATTAGCAGTATTTATTTATAATGTAAAAATTAAATAATTTTATGAAAATGTAGATGATAGAAGATAGAAATAAAATTTTTGAGCCGAGGTGGTGAAATTGGTAGACACGCTATCTTGAGGGGGTAGTACTCTTAATTGGGTTTACGGGTTCAAGTCCCGTCCTCGGTATAAAAAAAATAGATTAATTTTTTTAAAATATTTAATTGTTTTTCCTAGATAATTTAATTAATTAAATTATGTAGGTAGTTTATTTTTTAAAATAATATTTTTTTATTTTTTATTTGAAAAATAAAAGCAATTAAGTTTTTAACTTTTGAATAAATTTAGGATTAATATCCTAGTTAAATATAATAATATATCGTACGTTATTAATAAAGCTTTTATTTTTAAAAAGATTTAAAAAATTAAATTTAATTATACATTTAAAAATGTATAAATTGAGGCTAAATAAAATGAACAAAGAAATTTTAGCTGTTGTGGAAGCTGTTTCTAATGAAAAAGCTTTACCAAGAGAAAAAATTTTTGAAGCGTTAGAAACCGCATTAGCTACAGCGACTAAGAAAAAACACGAACAAGAAATTGATGTTCGAGTACAAATTAATCGAAAGAATGGAGATTTCCATACATTTCGAAGATGGATGGTAGTACATAAAGTAACTTATCCAACAAAAGAAATAACACTAGATGCTGCAAAACTTGACAATATTAATATTAAAGTTAATGAATATGTAGAAGATCAAATTAATTCTGTAACTTTTGATAGAATTACAACACAAACTGCTAAACAGGTGATAGTACAGAAAGTAAGGGAAGCCGAACGATTTATGATTTTAAATCAATTTACTCAATATATAGGAGAAATTGTTATTGGAATAGTTAAAAAAAATAATAGGGATAATGTTGTTTTAGATTTAGGAAATAACGCTGAAGGAATTATTACTAAGGAGCATATGTTACCAAGAGAAAACTTTAGATTAGGTGATCGTATCAGAGGAGTATTGTATTTAGTGAATCCTGAACAAAAAGGAATTCAGTTATTTATTACTAGATCAAAACCTGAAATGTTAGTTGAATTATTTAAAATTGAAGTACCAGAAATCGGAGAAAAAATTATAGAAATAAAGGCCGCAGCTAGAGATCCTGGGTTACGTTCAAAAATAGCAGTTAAAACAAATGATAAAAGGATAGATCCTATTGGTGCTTGCGTAGGAATGAGAGGAGCAAGAGTGCAAGCTATTTCAAATGAACTATGTGGTGAAAAAATAGACATTATTTTATGGCATGAAAATCCAGCCCAATTTGTAATTAATGCTATGGCTCCATCTGAAGTATCATCAATTATAGTAAATAAAGAAAATCATACTATGGATATTGCCGTTGAATCAGAAAATTTAGCAAAAGCAATTGGTCGAAATGGGCAAAATATTAGATTAGCGTCACAATTAACAAGTTGGGAATTAAATGTGATGACAGTAGATGATTTAAATAAAAAATATGAAAAAGAAGAAAAAAATATTATTTCTTTATTTAAAAAAAATTTGTTAATTAATGATAAATTAGCTAATTTATTGATAAATAGAGGTTTTTCTTCAATAGAAGAAATAGCTTATATACCTTTTGAAGAACTACTAAAAATTTCAGGTTTAGATAATTTAACAGTTACTTCTATTCGAAAACAAGCAATAAAAATTTTAGAAAAAAAAGAATTAAATAAGAAGAAAAAATTGTCTTCTTATGTTGCAAAAGATCTTTTAAATTTAAAAGGAATGAATTTTAATTTAGCAGAAAAATTAGCTGAAAAAAAAATATATACTTTAGAAAATTTAGCAGATCAAAGTGTTAATGATTTAATAGATATTTCAGAATTAGATATTAATACAGCCGGAAAATTAATTATGGCTGCTCGAAATATTTGCTGGTTTAATACTAAAGTGGAATAGTAAGGACGAATAATGAACAATATAACTTTAAAAATGTTAGCAAATGAATTAAAAATATCCGTAATAAAAATATTGGAATATTTTTCCAATTTAGGAATTAAAAAGACGGAAGAGATGTTAATTACCAATAAAGAAAAAAAAAATTTATTAGATTTTTTAGATCAAAAAAAAAATTTTAAATTAGAAAAAATGGTCTTAAGAAGAAAAAAAAGAAGTACTATTAATATTTCGAATATTTATGGAAAAAAAAAATCTATTCCTATTGAAGTAAGAGAAACTAAAACTTATTTTAAACATTTAAATGAAAATGATAAGTTTAATACTAAAAAAGTCATTTCTTTAAAAAAAGATAATAATCTAAAAGAAAAAAATATTTTTAATAAAAAAAAAATAAATAAAAATTCTACTGATAATAATGAAAATAATTTAAAAAAACATAATAAACAATTTGTTCAAAAAAAAACTATACTCCAATTAAACAAAAAAAATAATTTAAATCCTTTAAAATCTAAAAACTTATTAAAAATAACAAAAAATATTAACAATCCTGTTGATCAAAATATTAATAAAAAAAGAAAGAAAGATACTATTTTTAAAAAATTTACAACATATGATAATAAAAGAAAAGAAAACGTTAGAATAAATGAAAAGAAAAATAAATTTATTAAAAATAATAAAAAAAGAAAAATTTTTTCGTCTCAATTAAATAAAGAAAATATTCAGTCAATTAAAAAAAATAATAGTGGTTATAAAGCTAATAATCAGAAAAAAAGTTTATTACAACAATTATTTAGAAAACCTATTGGAATAGTAAATAAAGATGTATTTATTAGTGAAAGTATTTCTGTTTCAGATTTAGCTAATAAAATGGCAGTAAAAAGTGAATTAGTAATAAAAAAATTAAATCAAATGGGAATAACAGTTACTAATAACAATATTTTAGATGCAGAAACTAGTCAATTAATAGCAGAAGAAATGGGACATAAAGTTTATGTTCAACAAGAAGATTTATTAGAAAAATTAATTCTTCAAGATAGTTATAATAGTCAAAAAAAATTAAAGGTCAGAGCACCAATTGTAACAGTTGTAGGACATGTAGATCACGGAAAAACTTCTTTATTAGATTATATAAAATCTACTCAAGTTGCATCAAAAGAAGCTGGAGGAATTACTCAACACATCGGAGCTTATCAGGTTCATACTAAAAAAGGAATTATTACTTTTATAGATACCCCTGGACATGCTGCTTTTACTTCTATGAGAATTCGTGGGGTTCAGATAACAGATATAGTAATTTTAGTAGTTGCTGCAGATGATGGAGTTAAACCACAAACTATAGAAGCTATTCATCATGCAAAAGCTGCTAATGTTCCCATTATTGTAGCTATTAGTAAAATTGATAAAACAACTGAAAATATTGAAAAAATTACTAAAGAACTAAATGAGTACAATGTGGTTCCTGAAACATGGGGTGGAGAAAATATATTTATAAAATTTTCTTCTAAATCAGGAGAAGGAATTTCAAATTTATTAGATTCAATTTTACTACAAGCAGAAATTTTAGAGTTAAAAGCTGCTACTAAAGGGTTAGCTAATGGAATAGTCATTGAATCAAGATTAGATAAAGGAACTGGCCCGGTAGCTAGTGTTTTAATAAAAGAAGGAACTTTAAACATAGGAGATGCCATTATTTGTGGTTTAGAATATGGAAGGGTTCGAGCAATAAAAAATGAAAAAGGTCAGAAAATTTTATTTGCTGGACCCTCTTTACCTGTAGAAGTTTTAGGACTATCAGGTATGCCAGTAGTAGGTGAAAAAATTTCAGTAGTTTTAGAAGAAAAAAAGGCAAAAGAACTTGCTTTACATAGAAAATTACAACATAGAAAATTGAAATTAACTAAAAAAAATAAATTTAAAATTGAAAAGATGTTTGAAGCTATTAAAAAAAATTCTAATTCTGAATTAAATATTATTTTAAAATCAGATGTACAAGGTTCATTAGAAGCAATTAAAAATGTATTACTTGAATTAAGTGAAAATAACGAAATTAAGTTAAAACTTATTAGTTCAGGTGTTGGTGGAATTACAGAAACTGATATTTCTTTAGCGACAGCATCTAATTCAATAGTATTAGGATTTAATGTTAAACCAGATATATCGGCAAAAAAAATGATTGAATCAGAAAATATATCTTTTCGATATTATTCAGTTATTTATAAATTAATTAATGATATCAAAGATATGATAAAAGGAAAATCATCTCCGGAATATAAAAATGAAGTTATTGGTTTAGCAGAGGTTAGGAATACGTTTAATTCTCCTAAATTTGGAACAATTGCAGGATGTATGGTTATAGATGGTATTATTAAAAAAAATAATTTTGTTCGAATCTTTCGAAATGAAAAAGTTATATATAATGGAGAACTAGATTCTTTAAAAAGATTTAAAAATAATGTTAATGAAGTTAGAAATGGTATGGAATGTGGTATTGGAATTAAAAATTATAATGATATTTGTATAGGAGATAAGATAGAGATATTTAAAAAAACCGAAGTTGATAATAATTAAAAATATTAATTTTAATATTCAGAAATAAAAAAAATAATTAAGAGAAAATTAATTATGTTTTATCAGTTTAACCGATTACATCGAATAGAAAAAGAGTTAATGAAAAAAATAACATTTATTTTACAATTTTATATAGACGATTGTAGAATTAATAAAATTTTTACTATATCTGAAGTCAAAGTGTCCAAAGATCTAAATATAGCAAAAGTATTTATAAGTTTTTTAGGAGAGAATTCTTCTAAGAAAATTAAAGAATATATTAAAATTTTGCAATCTACTTCTAAATATATTAGAAAATTATTATCTAAAAGTATTTTTTTAAGGAAAACACCATTAATCTTATTTTTTTATGACAACTCGTTACAAACAGGAATAAAAATGAACAAAATTATTAATAATCTTATTCAAGTAAAAAAGAAAAAATAAAAATATAAAAAAGGTAGGAAATGTCTTTTTTAAAATTAAAAAAAAATGGTATTTTATTATTAGATAAACCAAAAGGATTTTCTTCAAATTATGCCTTACAAAAGGTAAAAAAAATTTTTAAAGCTAAAAAAGCAGGGCATATAGGATCTCTAGATCCTTTGGCAACCGGGATGTTGCCAATTTGTTTTGGAGAAGCAACTAAGTTTTCAATGTATTTATTAAATTCTAATAAACATTATCGAGTCATTGCCAAGTTTGGAGAAAAAACTTCTACTTTAGATTCTACAGGAGAAATTATACAAATTCGTTCAGTAAACATTTCTTCTGATAATTTAAAAAAAGTATTAAAAGAATTTATTGGAGATATTTTTCAAATTCCACCAATGTACTCTGCAATAAAATATAAAGGATTAGCATTATATAAATATGCTCGAAAAGGAATTAAAATAGATAGAAAAAAGAGAAAAATTTCTATATATGAATTGAAATATATATTTCATAATACAAAAATATTACAATTAGAAGTTGTATGTTCTAAAGGAACATATATTAGAACATTAATTGATGATTTAGGAGAACGTTTAGGATGTGGAGCTCATATAACATATTTAAAAAGATTAAGAGTAGGTTCTTTTGTAAAATCACAATTAGTTAATTTTAATACTTTATATTTTTATAAGAAAAATAAAAATAAATTTGTTTCAAACTATCAATTAAATAAATTGTTAATTTCGATAGATAGTGCTCTTACTAATTTTCCAGTCATTAATATTTCTACAAGAAAATCATATTTATTAAAATTAGGACAAAAAATTTTTTCTTCTATTTATCATTCTGGAATAGTAAGAATTACAGAAGGAAAAAATAAAATTTTTATAGGCATTGGAAAAAATGATGATTTAGGCAATTTATTTCCTGTTCGTTTAATGTCAACCTGTAATTCTTAAAAAATTATAATTAATATAATAAAAAACATTTTATTTAAGTTATCTTTATTATAACTACTAAATTAATTAAATCAAAAAAGGATTCTTAATATGTCTCTAGATAAAGTTAATAAACAAAAAATAATTTTACAATATGGATCTAATAGTAAAAATTGCGGAAATACAGAAGTTCAAATAGCATTGTTAACTCATACAATTAATGATTTACAAAATCATTTTTCTTTACATATTAAAGATCATAGTAGTCGTAGAGGTCTTTTAAAAATGGTTTCTAAACGCAGAAAATTATTAGATTATTTAAAGTTTAAAAGTTCTTTAAAATATTCTAATTTAATTAAAAAGTTAAATTTACGTAGATAGTATTTTTTATATAAAAAACTCATTTTTTTAAAAAAAGATAAGCGGAAGGGCTTATAAAGGCCCTTTAAAAAAATATTTTAATAATTTTTTATTTTGAATAATTAAGCATTATATATTCAAGATAGTTTGTATTCGATAATATAATTGCTATAACGATAGCATTAATTAATATGATTATTTTTTAAATTTTTATAACTAATAAAGTTATTTATATACATAATTTGATTGTTTTCTTAAGGATATTATTTTGTTAAACCCTATCGTACGTAAATTTCAATATGGAAAGCATACTGTAACTCTAGAAACAGGAGTAATGGCACGTCAGGCTACAGCAGCTGTTATGGCTAGTATGGATGATACAGCTGTTTTTGTAACTGTAGTTGTCCAAAAAAAAGTTCAATCTGGACAAAAATTTTTTCCATTAACTGTTAACTATCAAGAGCGAACATATGCAGCAGGAAAAATTCCAGGAGGTTTTTTTCGTCGTGAAGGCAGATCGACTGAAAACGAAATATTGATAGCTAGATTAATAGATAGACCTATTAGACCGCTTTTTGTTACGGGTTTTTTACATGAAGTACAAGTAATAGCAACTGTTGTTTCAGTGAATCCAAAAATTAATCCTGATATTATTTCAATCATAGGAGCCTCAGCAGCTCTAAGCTTATCAGGAATTCCTTTTCAGGGACCTTTAAGTGCAGCTAGAATAGGGTATATTAATGGAAAATATATTTTAAATCCCACTATGGAAGAGATGAAATTTAGCACTTTAGATTTGGTTGTTTCAGGAACTAAAAATGCTGTGCTTATGGTAGAAGCTGAAGCTAAAGTTTTAAGTGAAGAAAAAGTTATAGATGCTATAACTTTTGGGCATCAAGAACAACAAGTTGTTATTGAAAATATATGTAGGTTACAAAACGATGTAAATAAATTACCCTTTGAATTTTATATTCCTCCTGTTAATAGAATTTTATCTTCTAAAATTTCAATTTTATCAGAATCTAAGATTTTTTCGGCTTATTGTATTAAAGATAAACAAAAAAGACATGAAGAGCTAAATTCCATTAAGATGGAAATTATAGAAGAATTAGCAAATGAATATTCAAATTTAGATGATTATGAAGTTGAAAATATTTTTCAATCTATTGAAAAAAAAATTGTTAGAAATAGAATTCTAAATGGAAAACTACGTATTGATGGAAGAGAAAAAGATATGATTCGAGCTTTAGATATACGTACAGGAATATTACCTAGAACTCATGGGTCCGCATTATTTACTCGTGGTGAAACCCAATCATTAGTCGCAACAACTTTAGGAACAGCAAGAGACGCTCAAAATTTAGATGAACTTTTAGGAGATAGAACAGAAAATTTTCTATTTCATTATAATTTTCCACCTTATTCAGTTGGTGAAGTAGGAATGGTTGGATCTCCAAAAAGAAGAGAAATCGGACATGGAAGATTAGCAAAACGAAGTTTATTAGCAGTTATGCCTAAGATAGAAGATTTTCCTTATACTATAAGAGTTGTTTCTGAAATTACCGAATCTAATGGATCTTCATCAATGGCTTCAGTATGCGCTGCTTCTTTAGCTTTAATGGATGCAGGAGTACCAATAAAATCTGCTGTTGCTGGAATATCAATGGGTTTAATTAAAGATGTAAAAAAATATGTTATATTATCAGATATATTGGGTGATGAAGATCATCTTGGGGACATGGATTTTAAGGTAGCAGGAACATCAGAAGGAATTACTGCTTTACAAATGGATATGAAAATTGAGGGAATAACTAAAGAAATTATTAAATTTTCTCTTTATCAAGCAAAAAGTGCTAGATTGCATATACTTAAAATTATGAATCGCGCCCTATCTTCTGCAAGAAATGAAATATCTGAACTTGCTCCAAGAATTCATACTATTAAAATTAATCCTGAAAAAATTAAAGATGTAATAGGAAAAGGAGGATCAGTTATAAGAATGCTTACTGAAGAAACAGGCACTACAATTGAAATTGAAGATAATGGAATAATTAAGATTTCAGCTAATCTTCAAGAAAAAGCTAAAAATGCAATTCGTCGTATAGAAGCAATTACAGCTGAAATTAAAGTAGGAAGAGTTTATATTGGAAAAGTAACAAGAATAGTTGATTTTGGGGCATTTGTTTCAATTGGAATCGGAAAGGAAGGATTAGTTCATATTTCGCAAATTTCTGAAAAACGTGTTGAAAAAGTTACAGATCACCTTCGAATTGATCAGACTATGCCAGTAAAAGTATTAGAAGTCGATCGACAAGGTCGAATTAGATTAAGTATTAAAGAAGTAAAAAAAATTTTATCAAAAAAAGAGATATTCAATTTAAATATTTAGTTAGAAAGTTAAATTCATTTTTTTTAATAAACATTTATTATATAATAAATGTTTATCAATTTAATTTATATTTTTGTTGTTTTCTTTATATTAAGGTACACTATTAATTATTTTATTTTAAAAAAAGGAAAAAATAAATTTTGATTTACCACATAAATATCAAAAAAATATTTTTTTAAAAAAATATTTTTTTATTTAAAGCAACTTAGTAAAAATTTTTAATTTAATTAAAATATATAAGTAAAAAAAATTTATATATAAATTAATTATTTTTAAAAAAAATAAACTTAATATTAATTATTTTTTTAATTAATCATATAATTTAAGCCGGTTCATACTTTTCAATGAGAATAAAATTAATTATTTTTTACGATGAGTTATGTAGACTGGCTGATGTAACTTAAGAGGCACATCCACTGCATGACTCATAAAGAAATAAATTTTTCCACTTTTGGTTTAAATCCTCAGATTATTCAATCATTGGATAAAATGGGATATATAAAACCCTCACCAATACAATTAACTTGTATACCTTTACTATTATCAGGTCGAGATGTTTTAGGTATGGCACAAACGGGGAGCGGTAAAACAGCAGCTTTTGCTTTACCATTATTACATAATATAAATAAAAGTTTAAAAGTTCCTCAAATTTTAGTTTTAGCTCCAACAAGAGAATTGGCAGTACAAGTCGCAGAAGCATTTTCTAATTTTTCAAAATTTATTAAAGAAATTCAAGTTTTACCTTTATATGGAGGGCAAAGATATGAATTACAATTAAGAGCGTTAAGACAAGGTCCTCAAATTGTAGTAGGTACACCTGGAAGACTTTTAGATCATTTAAAGAGAGGAACTTTAAATTTATCTCATTTACAAGGATTAGTATTAGATGAAGCTGATGAAATGTTAAGGATGGGTTTTATAGAAGATGTAGAAAATATTATGGCTGAAATTCCTAAAAATCATCAGACAGCTCTATTTTCTGCAACTATGCCGGAAATTATTCGAAGAATTTCTAAAAGATTTATGAATAATCCAAAAGAAATTAGAATAAAATCTAATATAACAACACGTCCAGATATTTCTCAAAGTCATTGGATTGTATACGGAAAAAAAACGGATGCATTGATTCGATTTTTAGAAGTAGAAGATTTTTCAGCAACTATTATTTTTGTACGTACAAAGAATGCAACATTGGAAGTCTCAGAGGCGTTAGAAAGAAATGGATATAATAGTGCTGCATTAAATGGAGATATGAATCAATCTGTTAGAGAACAAACTTTGGAAAGATTAAAAAATGGTCGTTTAGATATCTTAATTGCTACTGATGTCGCAGCAAGGGGATTAGATGTTGATCGAATCAGTTTAGTAATAAACTATGATATTCCTATGGATGCCGAGTCTTATGTTCATAGAATAGGAAGAACAGGGAGAGCGGGAAGAGCGGGAAAAGCTTTATTATTTGTCGAAAATAGAGAACGTAGGTTACTTAGAAATATAGAAAGAATAGTAAAATTAAATATTCCAGAAGTTAATTTACCTAATCGAGAATTATTAAGTAAACGTCGTATTGAAAAATTTTCTGAAAAAATTAAAAAGCAAATAAAAAGTAAAGATTTAAAAGAATATCGTTTATTATTACCAAAATTATTTTCTGAAGAAAATTTTGATCTTGAAACATTAGCAGCTGCACTATTAAAAATGGCTCAAGGAGAACGTCCCTTAATTGTTAAACCTGATATTTATAAGAAAAATATTCAAAACTCTGTATTTAGAAGAACTAGTAAATATGAAAATTTTAAAAATAAAAGATTTGTCCGAGATAGAAAAGAAATAAAAAATATGGATTTATATAAAATTGAAGTTGGAAGAGATGATGGAGTGGAAGCTAGACATATAGTAGGAGCAATTGCAAATGAAGGAGATATTAGCAGTAAAAAAATTGGTAATATTAAATTATTTTCTAAATATTCAGTTATTGAATTACCAAAAGAATTGTCTAAAGAAATCTTAATTAGATTTTCTCGTACTAGAATATTAAATAAATCAATAAATATTCGATTATTTAAGAAAAATAACTTTTATACAAAAAAAACAACATTTAAACCAGTTTCTGTTTACGAAAAAAACAAAAAATTAAATTTTACACAAGAACGAAAAAATAAATTTAAAAGTAATAAAAAGTTTATTTCTTCATCTTTTTTTTCTCGTGATAAAAATATTTAACTCGAAAAAATTAACTTTTATATAAAAAATTAATATTATTTAAGTAATCACTGATTCACACTTTAAAAAAAATATTTAATATAATTAAAATAATTTTTTTAAAAAAAAGAAAGAGGATCGTACTTTCCTCTTTCTATTCTTTTTTTGACTTTAAAGCAATAGCTTCTATTTCAATATCAACATTTTTAGGTAATTTTGAAACACCAATACACGTTCTTGCTGGTAGTATCATTTGGTAGGACTCAAAAAATTTTTTATATGAATTATTAATTAAATCTATCTTTTCTAATTTAGTTGTGTATATAACTATTTTAATAATTTCATTTATTTGAAAATTAGATTTTTCTAAGATAAACCCAATATTTTGTAAACAAATTTTTGTTTGTTCGAAAATATCAATAGGTATTATTTGTAGTTTTTTATTAATTGGAATTTGTCCAGAAGTAAATAAAATATTTTTAAATACTACTCCTTGAGAATAAGGACCAATTGCTTCAGGAGCTTTTTCAGAAACTATTTGTTTAAATTTCATATATTTTTTTCTTAATTAAAAATAATTAAATTGGATTTAAGATATAATTTTTTTTAAAAAAATTATTTTTTATATGTACTTTCTTTCAAAAGTGTTGCAATCATTAAAGCTTTAATAGTGTGAATTCTATTTTCTGCTTGTCTAAAAATAGTTTTTCTATAAGTTTGAAAAATTTCTTTGGTAATTTCTAAACCGTTTTTTAATCCTAATTTTTTTAGTAACATTTCTCCCATAACTGTTTCTTTATTATGCATAGCAGGTAAACAATGTAAAACTTCTATATTTTTATTATTACTTAATTCAATTAGTTTTTTATTAACTTGATAAGGTAATAAAATTTTAATTTTATTCTCCCATGTTTCTTTAGATTCTCCCATAGATATCCACACATCGGTATAGATAAAATCTGCGTTTTTAATTCCGTCGGAAATCGAATCAGTACATTCTATTTTAATTTTTTTCTCTTTAGCTATTGATTGACAGCAGTTAAATATTTTTTTTTCAGGCCAATATTCTTTTGGAGCAATTATACTAAGATTAAAATTAGTTAATACAGATGCTTCTAATATAGTATTTGCGATATTATTTTGAGCATCTCCGATATAAACAATTTTTTTTCTTTTGAGATTTTTTTCGGTTGAAAGTTCTTGCATTGTTAATAAGTCAGATAATAATTGAGTAGGATGAAAGCGATCGGTTAAACCATTCCATACTGGAACTTTTGAATATTTTGATAATATCATAATATTTTCATGTTTTCCACCGCGATATTGAATTCCATCATATAAAGAAGATAAAATTTCCGCTGTATCCTGTAATGATTCTTTATATCCTAAATGTGTTGAACCAGGTCCTAAATAAGTAACATTTGCATGTTGATCAAAAGCAGCTACTTCAAAAGCACATCTTGTTCTTGTTGATTCTTTTTCAAAAATTAAAGCGATTTTCTTATTTTTTAAATATCCAATTTCTCTTTTTTTTGATTTTATTTTTTTTAAATCAGCTGCTAAATTAATTATTTTTTTTATTTCAATATCAGAAAAATCAAATAATCTGGTGCAATGACGTTGATATAAATTAGACATTTTTTATTCCTATAATCATTTTAATTAAAAGTTTTTTTTAATTTTCTAATAAAGAAAAGTATATTTTTTATAAAAAAATATTTTTGAAAATAAATTTAATTTAAAAATAATTAAATTGATATTATAATGTTATTAGTTTATTTTAATTACGTCCACTGTTATTTTTTTATGCTTATGATTTTAATAATTATTATTTTAAAAAAGTATAAATAAATAACTTAATATTAATGTTTTTATTTAAAAGTTAAGATTTTTATGAAATTTAGAATAAAAAATACAAATTTAAAAAAAATTTCTTCACCATGTACTGTTTTAGGAATTTCCAAAATAAACAAATTTTCTGAAAAATTTAATATTTTTAATAAAAAAACATTAAATTATATTAATGATATTATTTTAAAAAGAAATATTATATGGGAGATAGGAAAAATAACATTATTGTACGATATACCCAATATTATTTCAAACTTAATTTTATTAGTTGGTTGCGGAAAAAATAAAGAGTTAAATAAAAAAGAATTTATTAGAATAATTTCTAAAGTTATAAATTTTTTATATAAAAATAGAATACAAAATTCTTGTTGGTTTTTAACAGAACTACCAGTGAAAAATTTAAATATATATTGGAAAATTAGAATAATATTAGAAATTATTGGAGATAGATTATATTTCTTTAATATGTTTAAAACAAATAAAACAAACATTTTTAAAATAAAAAAAATTAATTTTTATATTAATGAAAAACATAATTTAAAAGAAGCAGAAATTTCTTTAAAACATTCTTTATCAATTTTAAAGGGAAAAAATATTGCTAAGGACTTATCAAATACTCCATCCAATGTATGCACTCCCTTATATCTAGCAGAAAAATCTAAATTATTATCAGAAAAATATAAAAGTACTATTACTACAAAAATATTTAATGCTAATCAGATTAAAGAATTGGGAATGAATGCTTATTTTTCAGTAGGAAAAGGTTCTAATAACTCTTCTTACATGTCAATTATAAATTATCAAAAAAATCTTAAATCACATGAAAAATTAATAGTTTTAATCGGAAAAGGGGTAACTTTTGATTCTGGGGGAATTTCTATTAAACCTTCAAAAAATATGGATGAAATGAAATATGACATGTCAGGAGCAGCAGCGGTATATGGTGCTATTTTATTTGCAGCTGAATTAAACTTACCTTTAAATATCATGGGAATCATAGCGGCTTCTGAGAATATGCCGGATGGAAATTCTTTCCGTCCAGGAGATGTCTTAAAGACATTATCTGGAAAGACAGTTGAAATATTAGATACAGATGCAGAAGGAAGATTAATTCTATGTGACGTATTAACTTATGTGGAACAATTTAATCCTGATATTGTAATTGATATTGCAACTTTAACAGGAGCTTGTGTTGTTGCATTAGGAAATATAGCAAGTGGAGTAATGTCTAATAATAAAAATTTAGTTAATGATTTAATTCAATCAGGAAAATTAACTGGAGATAAAATATGGGAATTGCCATTATATTCAGAATATAAAAAATTATTAACTTCTGATATAGCAGATTTTTCTAATGTAGGAGGTAGACAAGCAAGCGCTATAAGTGCTGCTTTATTTTTGTCTTTTTTTACTGAAAAATATAAATGGGCGCATTTAGATATTGCAGGTACTGCTTGGACAAACAGTAAAAAGAAAGAATCAACTGGTCGCCCTGTTTCTTTGTTATGTCAATTTTTATTAAATAAATCTAACTTTACTATTTAAAAATCAAAATAAATTAATTACTTAAATTTAATATTATTATTTTTTTATAATTTTTTTTAGTTTTTATAAAAAAATTTTAATAAAAGTTAAAGGTTTTTAACATGAATAAACAATATGATCCTAAAAGTATTGAAAAAGAAATATACTGCTTTTGGGAGAAAAATAATTTTTTTAAACCAACTAATGATAAAAATAAAAAAAATTTTTGTATAATTATGCCTCCACCTAATATAACAGGAAGTTTACATTTAGGACATGCTTTTCAACAAACTATAATGGATATTTTAATTCGATATAATCGAATGAGAGGAAAGAATACATTATGGAAAATAGGAACTGATCATGCTGGTATCGCTACACAAACAATAGTAGAACGTGAATTATATTCTAAGGATTCAAAAATAACACGTCAGTATTTAGGAAGAAAGAGTTTTGTTAATGAGATTTGGAAATGGAAGAAGCAATCACATGATCAAATTTCTAGTCAAATACGTCGTTTAGGAAGCTCAGTAGATTGGTCGAGTGAAAGGTTTAGTTTAGATAAAGGCATGAAGATTGCTGTAAGAAAATCATTTATTTTTCTTTATGAAAGAAAATTAATTTATAAAAAAAAATGCTTATCTAATTGGGATTCAAAATTAAAAACAGTTATCTCTGATTTAGAAATTAATAATAAATCTATTAAAGGAAAAATGTGGTATTTAAAGTATTTTTTTGTTCCTGAAGAGAAGCAAATATTAAAAAAAAAATATTTAGTTGTTGCAACAACAAGGCCAGAGACATTGTTTGGAGATACAGCAATAGCTGTTAATCCAGATGATAAAAGATATAAAAAATACGTAGGAAAAAAAGTTTTTATTCCATTGACTAAAAGAGTAATTTCTATAATTTCAGATAAAAGAATTGATATTAAAAAGGGCACGGGATGTGTGAAAATTACTCCTGCTCATGACTTTATGGATTATGAAATAGCAGTTTCTCATAATTTACCATTAATCAATATTTTTACACTTGAAGGAAGAACATGTAATATAGCGAATGTATATGATGTAAAAGGGAAAAAAATAAAAGTAAGTAATTCGTATATACCTGAAAAATTTAGAAATTTAGATAAAAATTTAGCTCGAAAAAAAATAATTATAGAAATTCAAAAGAATAATTTATTAGAAGACATAAAATATTATGAATATACTGTTCCAGTAGGAGATAGAAGCAATGTTATAATAGAGCCTATTTTAACTAATCAGTGGTATTTAAAAACTGATAAATTATCAAAGATAGCGATAGATGCTGTTAAAAAAGAAAAAATTCAGTTTATACCTTCTCAATACAAAAAATTGTACTTTTCTTGGATGAATAATATTAAAGATTGGTGTATTTCTCGTCAGTTGTGGTGGGGACATAGAATACCAATTTGGTATGATAAAAAAAATAATATTTATACAGGATATAATGAAAAAGATGTAAGAGAAAAGTATAATCTTTCAAATAAATTATATTTATTTCAGGATAAAGATGTACTAGATACTTGGTTTTCCTCAGCTTTATGGAGTTTCGCTTCATTGGGATGGCCTAATTCATCCGCAGAATTAGATAATTTTCATCCGACAAATGTTTTAGTCAGTGGTTTTGATATTATTTTTTTTTGGATTGCTAGAATGATCATGTTAACAATGTATTTTATTAAAAATAAAGAAAATGTTCCCCAGGTTCCTTTTAAAAAAGTATATATAACAGGATTAATAAGAGATGAATCAGGAGAAAAAATGTCTAAATCTAAAGGAAATGTCATTGATCCAATAGATATGATAGATGGTATCTCCTTGAATGACTTAATTATTAAAAGAACAAAAAAATTACTTAAATCTAACTTATTAGAAAAAATAACAGAACTCACTAAAAAAGAATTTCCTTATGGAATAAAAGGTGTTGGAACTGATGCTTTACGATTTACCTGTACGGCACTAGCATCTATGAATAGAGAAATTAATTGGGATATGAATCGTCTTTACGGTTATAAAAATTTTTGTAATAAATTATGGAACGCAAGTAAATTTATTTTTTTTCATATTAAAAATTTAGAAAATAATTATGATAAAAAAAATTTTTTATCTGTTATAGATAAATGGATAATTTCAGAATTTTATACAACTGTTAAGTTATTTACCCAGGCATTAAAAACATATCGTTTTGATATTGCTGCAAATTTAATATATGATTTTATTTGGAATCAATTTTGTGATTGGTATCTAGAATTTTCTAAAATAACTATAAAATATGGTTCTAAAGAAGATAAAATAGGTAACTTTCAGACTTTAATTAAAGTTTTAGAATCTATTCTAAGACTTTCTCACCCAATTATTCCTTTTATTACTGAAAGCATTTGGATAAAAGTAAAAAAAATTCTCAAATTAAGTCCCCGTTCTATTATGATATCTAATTTCCCTAAATTTAATTCTATTAAAATAGATGAGAAATCCACTTTGTATGTTTCATATATAAAAAAAATTATATCTATCATTAGAAAAGTTCGTTTTTCTATGAAATTATCTAAAAATGTTTTAATTTCTGTAATGTTTTATAATCCTAATGATTGTATTAAATCAATTATTAAAGAACATAAAAATTATATATTTAATATGTTAGGAATAAAAAGCATAAAAATTTTATTTTCAAATAAAAATATTCCTATTTCTATTAAAAAAAATATTGATAATACAGAAATAATAATTCCAATTACAGGGTTAATTGATAAAAATTTAGAATTATCAGCAACTAAAATTAAATTAAAAAAAATAGAATTAAAAATTGAAAAAATAAAATCTCAGTTAAAAAATAAAAATTTTCTTTTATACGCTCCTTTAATAATTGTAAAAAAGAATAAAAAAATACTTTCTTTATTAAAAATAGAAAGAAATGATTTATTAAATTATAAAAAATTAGTTTTAAAAATTTAAAATATAGATTTAATTAATATTTTTCATAAATTTAATTATTTACAACTTATTATTAATTATTAATTATTTATTGTTTGAATAGGATATTTAAAATATAGTTTTTTCATAAAAAAATTATTAAAATTAAATTTAATTGATTATAAGGATAATTTTTTATTATGCCTAATTTATATAATGTTGAATCTAGAAAAACATTAAGAAAAAAAATGTTAGCTGACGATGTTAAACGAGTTACACTTTCCTTTTATAAATATTTTTTTATTAAAGATCTCATTAATTTTAGAAATTTAATTTATGTTAATTTTAATAAACTAAAAATTTTTGGAAGAATTTATATTTCTAATGAAGGAATTAATGCACAAATTAATGTCCCTATTTTTTATTTTCATACAATAAAAAGATTTTTAAAAAAAATAGATCAAAATTTTAGAAATATATACCTTAATAAGAGTATTTTTAATGAAAGAAAATCTTTCTGGGTTTTAACAGTTAAGATAAGAAAAAAAATTGTATCTGATGGTATTTCAAATAAAAATTTTTTTATAAATTCTTTTAAGAAATATTTAAATGCTACAGAAGTAAATGAAATGTTCAAAAAAAAAAATACTTTATTAGTAGATGTAAGAAACAATTATGAACATAAAATTGGTTATTTTGAAAATGCAATTAAATTACCTGGAAGTACTTTTAGAGAACAAATAAAATTAATAACAAATTATTTATGTTCTTTTAAGAAAAAAAATATAATTTTATATTGCACAGGCGGTATTCGTTGCGAAAAAGTAGCAGCTTGGTTAAGCTATAATGGTTTTAATAATGTGTATCAAATTAAAAATGGGATTATAGGATATGTTAAAGATGCTAAATTGAATAATTTACCTATACTTTTCAAAGGAAAAAATTTTGTTTTTGATTTAAGAATGGGGGAAAGAATCACAAAAGATGTTTTATCAAATTGTAAAAATTGTCATGCTTTATGTGATTCATATACAAATTGTCAAAATAATTCTTGTCATATGCTAATGCTTCAATGTTCAGATTGTTTGAAAAAATTTAATAATTGTTGTTCTTTAACATGTAAAAGAAAAATAGGAATTTAATATTATTGTTGAATTAAAAATTAATTTATTGATTTTTAATTTAAAAAAATAGTGTTAAAAAACTGTATGTTTTAGAGAAAAGATTTATTTAATAAATAAATTTAATTTATTTTAATAGGAAATAATTAAAAATGTTAGTTTCTGTATCGGATATCTATCAAAAAAAAATAAAACTTAATAGCAGTATTACTATTAAGGGTTGGGTTCGAAGCAAACGAAGTTCAAAAATAGGAATTTCTTTTATTCATTTATACGATGGTTCTCATTTATCTCCGATTCAAATAATTGCAGAAAAAAGATTATCTAATTATAAAAAAGAAATATTAAGTTTAACTACCGGATGTTCAATTATTGTAAAAGGAAAATTAGTTAGTTCTTATGGAAAAAAACAAGAAAATGAAATATATGCTGATGATATAAAAGTTATAGGATGGATTGAAAACCCTGAAACTTATCCTTTATCTTTAAAAAAACATACTAATGAATATCTTCGATCCATACCTCATTTAAGAACAAGAAGTAATTTTTTTACAGCCATAAATAAAATTAGAAATTGTTTATTTCACGCTTTACATACTTTTTTAAATAAAAAAAAATATTATTGGGTTCCTACTCCAATTATTACTGCTATAAATGCAGAAGGAGCAGGTTCTATGTTTAGAGTATCTACTTTTGATTTTCAAAAAATTCCTAAAAAAAAATTAGGGGAAGTTGATTTTTCTAAAGATTTTTTTGGAAAAGAAACTTTTCTAACCGTTTCAGGACAGTTAACAGCAGAAACTTATGCTTGTGCTATGTCAAAAGTATATACTTTTGGTCCTACTTTTCGTGCTGAAAATTCTAATACTAAACGTCATGTATCAGAATTTTGGATGTTAGAAGTTGAAACATCATTTTCTAATCTTTTTGATTTATCTAAATTAATAGAAGAAATTTTTAAATTTTCAATAAATCAAGTTTTAAAAAATTGCTTACCGGAAATTATTTTTTTTGAAAAAAAATATAAATTAAAAATAATTGAAAAATTAGAAAAAAATTTAAATGAAAAAATTATTGAAGTTGAATATTCGGAAATTATCGATATTCTTAAAAAAATTGAAAATAATTTTTCTCAGCCTATTTTTTTTGGATTAGATCTAAGTATAGAACATGAAAAATATATAGTAGATAAATATTTTAATTCTCCTGTCATGATAAAAAATTTTCCTAAAGAAATAAAAGCTTTTTATATGCGATTAAATAATGATAATAAAACTGTTGCTAGCATGGATATGTTAGTTCCAGGAATCGGGGAAATTATTGGTGGATCTCAAAGAGAAGAACGATTATTTATATTGGATAATCGATTAGCAGAATTAAAATTAAAAAAAGAAAATTACTGGTGGTATAGAGATTTACGACGGTATGGAACAGTTCCTCACTCTGGTTTTGGATTAGGATTTGAACGTTTATTACAATATATTACAGGAATAGATAACATCAGAGACGTTATCCCTTTTCCTAGAACTGTTCGAAACAGTGATTTTTAATTAAAAAAAAATCAAATTTTAAAATTTTATTAATTATAAAAAATATTTTTTATATTAATATTAAAAATTTATATATGGACAAGATCAAGAGTAGAAACAAAATAATTTTATTAAATTAATAATTTTTAGATAGATTTTAATCTTTTACCACCTAATACATGAATATGTAAATGATTTATTTCTTGACCTGCATGATTATTACAATTAATAATTAATCTGTAACCTGTATTATAAATTTTTTTTTTCTTTGCAATTAATATTGCTATATTTAACATATGAAAAACTAAATTTTTATCTTTTTTTTCTATTTTATTTAAAGAAGTAATAATTTTATTTGGAATAACAAGAAAATGTACTGGTGCTTTTGGATTGATATCCGAAAAAACAGTAACTTTTTCATCTTGATATAAAATATCCGCTGGTATTTTTTTATTTATAATTTTTTGAAAAATATTATTTTCTTTCATATATTTTTTCCCAAATTTTTAATTTTTGATTTTAAATTAAGAAGAGTTGAATTTCACTCTCCTTAATTTAGTAAAAAATTAATTTTTTTTAATATAATTTTCCATTTCAGTTTTTAAGTTGTCCGACTTCGTTCCAAAAACTGCTTGTACACCTAATCCTGAAACAAATACTCCAACAGCGCCAATCTTTTTTAATTGAGATACGTCTACATTTGACGTATTTAAAACAGAAATACGAAGACGAGTAATACAAGCATCTAAATTCGTTATATTTTTTTTCCCACCTAATGCTTTGACTAAGTACGGAGCCAGTTCAGAATTACTGAGATTATTTAATATATTTTCAGATTTTTCTCTTCCAGGTGTTTTTAAATTTAATTTTTTAATTAAAATGTAAAAAATACAATAATATAATAAACCATATAATAAACCTATTAATGGAAACATCCAAATATTATTTCCGTGTCCACTTAAGATAATAAAATCTATTAATCCATGAGAAAAACTGTTTCCTGCTCTCATATCTAGTAAAATACATATTGGAAATGATAATCCCGCTAATACGGAATGTATTATATATAATATAGGAGCTGTTAATAAAAATGAAAATTCTATAGGTTCAGTTATACCAGTTAAAAAAGCTGTTAACATACCAGATAGCATTATACTTCCTATTTTGATTTTATTTTCTGCTTTAGCAGTATTCCAAATAGCTAAAGCTGCTCCTGGTAAACCATACATTTTAAATAAGAATCCTCCCGAAAGTTTTCCAGCAGAGTTATCTCCTGCCATATATCTTGCAACATCTCCATGAAAAGTTTGTCCAATTGAATTGGTATATTCTCCTATTTGCATTTGGAATGGTACATTCCAGATATGGTGTAATCCAATTGGTACTAGAATTCTTTCAACAAATCCATACATTCCAAATGCAAATATAGGATTTTGATAAGCTGCCCATTCAGAAAAATTCTGTATAGTATTGCCAATAGGTGGCCAAATTAAAGATAGTAACAATCCAACAAAAATTGATATTAATCCAGAAATAATAGGAACAAATCTTTTTCCTGCAAAGAAACCTAAATATTCTGGAAGTTGAATTTGGTAAAATAAATTAAACATGGAAGCGGCAATTGAACCTGCGATAATACCTCCAAATATTCCTGTATCTATAAGATTTTCTTGGGAAATTTTAATTATTTTCATAACTGAAAAAATAGGTATTGCTACGGATAATGTTTTTATCATTATTCCATAGGCTATTACAGCTGCTAAAGCAGCTACTCCGTCATTTTTAGTAAATCCTAGTGCAACTCCAATTGCAAAAATTAAAGGCATATTAGAGAAAACAGATCCTCCTGCTTCTGCCATAATATTAGATATTGCGTTTGGAATAATACTAAAATGAGCCGATCCTATGCCTAACAATATACCTGCAATTGGAAGCACAGAAACAGGTAACATTAATGATTTTCCTATTTTTTGCATATTTGCAAATGCATTTTTTAACATATTCTAAAACTCCTAAATATTATCAGGATTTTTTAAGATAAGTTATTATTAATAATATTTTTAATAAAAAATATTTTTATAATTAATAAATAAAATTATTTATTTAAATATGAAATAACTTGGGTTAATTAAAACAAAATCTTTATATTTTTTATTTTTCATTTGGTAAATTAAACAATTTAAAAAAATTTTTTTTTATTTGTTTAGAAAATGTTTCTATATCAATATTTTTTAATTTAGCTAATAATTTTGCTATTTCATATAAATAAGCAGGTTGGTTTTCTTTACCTCGATAAGGTTCAGGAGATAAATAAGGAGAATCAGTTTCAATTAATATTTTTTCTATTGGAATAATTTTAGCAATTTCTCTTAATAAAAAAGAATTTTTAAATGTAATAATTCCAGAAAATGATATATAAAAACCTAAATCTATTAGTTTTTTAGCTGAATTATAATTTTCTGTAAAAGAATGTAGAACTCCTTTACAGGGTTGACTATTTTCTTCTTCTAATATTTCAAATATATCATGTATTGCTTTTCTGCAATGAATTATAAGTGGTTTTTTAAATTTTTTTGCTATTTTTATGTGTTGACGAAATAATAATTTTTGCTCAAAATGATTATTTTTATGATAGAAATAATCTAGACCAGTTTCTCCTATAGCGATTATTTTTTCATTAATAACAATATTTTCTAATTTTTTAATATTATTTTTACTATTTTTTATATTATTTGGATGAATTCCACAAGAATATAAAATATTAGGTTGTTCTCCTATATGTTTTTTAGAAAAAAAATAATCTTTAATTGAAGTTGATACTACTAAAATCATTTTAACATTATTTTTTTGTGCTTTTTCAATAGTATCTTTTATTCCATGTTTTATGTTTCTGAATTTTAGATTATGAAGATGACAATGAGAATCTATTAAAAACATATTCTTTTTCTCTTATTTAAATTTATTAGTATTTAAAAAAAATTGCCAATTTAATAATTTTTTAGAAATTAATAATTCTTGATTGATATTTAAAATATTAAGTAGGTAAAATCTAGATTTTATCCATAAACGAAGGCTTTTATCTAAAGTATAATAAGAATATTTAGAGGAAATTATTTTTATAATATTAATCATATCTAAATTCGATATACTTTCTGTAATATGAAATTTCCATTTCATGGCATCTAATAAAATTAAACAAATCCAATTTATTTTAAAGAAAATATTTTTTCCAACTAAGTAAGGAAGTAGCGAAATTATTTTTTTTTTTTCAATAAAATACATTAATTTTTCATAGAAATTTATTCTTTCTGTCCATAATTTGCTTGTAATTAATTTAATAGCCATTAAAGGAGCATTTTCTGATATTTTAAGAGAAGTTAAAAAATGTGTCTCATTAATAACAAAGTTTTTTTCTTTAAACCAAATTAAAGAATCTTTTTCTGAAGGAGCATATATATTTAATAAAAAACATCTACTTTTTAAAGTTAAAGGAATTTTAAAAAAATTAAAATTAATTAATAAAAAAAAAGTGTTCTTAGGAGGTTCTTCTAATATTTTTAATAAAACATTAATTCCGTATTCATTTAAAAATTCTGTGTTTGAAAAACAAATAATTTTAATTTTTCCTTGTTGAGCAGATTTAAAAAATTTTTCATTTAGTATTCTTAATGTTTCAACATCTATAGTTTTTTTATCTTTTTTTGGTTTTAAAAAATACCAATCAGGATGATTTAAAGATTTCATTAAATTGCATCCATAACATATTTCACAATTTTCTTCATTTTTTTTATTTAAACATAATAGCCATTTACTAAATTTCCATATTAAATTAAATATTCCTATTCCTTTAATGGTGTTCACTAAAATAGTATGATGCAATTTATTATTAGTATATTGAAAAACAAGCTTTTTATAAGCAGGTATTAACCAAGGATACAGGATCATATTAATTATTTTTCAACCAAATATAAAGTTTATTTTTTATAGAGTTTTTAACCAGATTTTTTTTTTGATTAGCATTTATTTTTATTATTTTTTTTTCTTTAGAAATGATACTTAAATAAGTATTACGAACTTTTTCAAAAAAATTTATTGATTTTTTTTCTATTCTATCTGGTTTATTTCTTTTAAATGCTCTTTTTAATCCAATTTCAGGAAGAACATCAAGATAAAAAGTAATATCGGGATTGATTTTTTTTAAAAACATATTTTTTAAGTTTTTTATCATATTTAATGAAAGATTGTAACCGCCTCCCTGATATGCAAAAGAAGATAATTGGTATCTATCGCTTACTATCCAAATCCCTTTTTCCAAAGATGGTTTTATAATACTTTCTACAAGTTGTATTCTCGCAGCATAAAATAGTAGCAGTTCAGCATTATTATGCAATTCCTGATTATCCTTATAATTTTTTATTATTTTTCTAATTTTTTCTCCTAAATACGTACTTCCAGGTTCTTTAACTAATTTAACGTTTTTAATATTATATTGATGTAATGTTTTTAATATTGTTTTACATGCTACGGTTTTTCCGGATCCTTCTATTCCTTCTAGAACAATAAATTTTCCTTTTATCATAATTTTCCTAATAATCAAAAATGGATTTGTTTGAAAAAAGTATAGAATTAAAATAATATTAATTTTTAAGATCTATGGATCAGATATTTTTTTTATTTTTTTATGTACATATATTATAGCAGATTGAATATCAATAATTTTTTCCATTTCTTCATCAGGAATACTTATATTAAATTCTTCCTCTAAAGACATAAAAAATTCAATTATATCCAAAGAATCAGCTTTAAGATCATCTATTAATTTAGTGGAATTATTTAATTTTTCTATTTTTTTATCAAACTGTCGAGATATAACTTTTTTAATTTTCTTTTCAATATTAATCATAAAATTACTTTTATTTTAAAATAAATTAAATCTGATTATATCATATACATTCCTCCATTTACATGGAGAGTTTGTCCAGTTATATACGATGCTTTTTCAGAAGCTAAAAATAGAACAGCATTAGAAACATCTGAAGGAGTTCCAAATTTTCGGGTAGGTATTTTAGATAAATATTTTTTTATTAGAGATTGATTCAGATTATCAGTCATCTTTGTTTTAATAAATCCAGGAAATACTAAATTTACAGTAATTCCAAATCTAGCAACTTCTAAGGCTAAAGATTTATTAAATCCAATTAATGCTGATTTAGAAGCAGCATAACTAGTTTGACCAATATTACCTATCTGCCCTATGATAGAGCCAATGGTAATAATTCTACCATTTTTTTTTTATCATGTTTCTTAATACTAATTTAGATAAAAGAAATACAGATGTTAAATTAGTTAACAAAGATTCATTCCATTCTGATAAAGTTGTATTAAATAATAGTTTGTTTTTAGCTATCCCTGCATTGTTTATCAATATGTCAATTGAACCAAAATTTATATTTATATAATTAATACACTCTCTTACTGAAAATGAATCTTGAATGTTACATACCATTCCTATTCCATTTTTTTTCAGATATTTTTCTATTATTATTTTGTTTTTATTAGAAGAACACATCCCTATTACTAATTTTTTTTTTTTATAAAACCTTCGGCAATTGATCTTCCTATTCCTTGAGTTGCTCCAGTAATTAAAACAATTTTTTTATTCATTTTTTTCTCCTATATTTAGTAAAAAATTTTTATTTTTATATAAAGAAATTGATAAAATATTTCCTATTTTTTTATTTAAATTACTTAGTACTTTACTAGGACCAACCTCTATTATTGAATGTATATTATAAGAAACAATTACATTAATAGTTTCATCCCATCTTACAGGGTTATACAATTGACGTATTAAAGCATCTTTAATTTTTTTTGAACAAAATTCACATTTTACGTCTACATTATTGATAATTGGAAAAATAGGAGGATGAAAAGTTATTTTTTCTAATGCTAAAAACATTTTTTTTGAAATTTCTTTCATAAAGATACAATGTACAGGAGTATTAATATTTAAATTAATTATTTTTTTAGCACCCAATTTTTTACATAAAAAAATCATTTTTTCTACTGTATTTTTATCTCCAGAAATTAGGATTTGATTTTTTGAATTGAATGCTGCTGGTGATACCACTCCTCTTTTAGAAAGTTTAAAACAAAGATTTTTTATAATTTCCTTTTCTAGTCCTATAATTACTTGAGTTGATCCTGGATATTTTTTAGTTATAGTATGCATAAGACCAGATCTTAACTTAATTAATTTAATAGCTTGAGTAAATTTTATTACTCTAGAACAAACTAATGCAGAATATTCTCCTAAACTATGCCCAGCAGCAATAATAGGAAAATTTTTTTTTTATCCATAGTTTAAATAAAGCAACTGAAATTGTTAATAATAAAGGTTGAAGATATTCTTTGTTTTTTTGATTTGATATTTCATTTTTTTTTAAACCATTCCATAAATTATATTCAATACAAGAAGAAGCTAAATCAAAAGTTTTTTTAATTATCGGTATATTTTTTTTAAAAATTTCTGGTATATAAGAAGAATAAAAACCTTGTCCAGAAAAAATCATAGCATATTCTTTCATTTTGAATCCTTTGAATTAATTAAAAATTTTTTCAAAAAAATATGATTTATATTGCATAAAGTATTTTTTATGCTTTTTAATATGAATTATTTGTAGAGATCAATATCTTAATTAAAAATAAATCTTTATAAAAAATTTAGTAATAAAATTTTTTGTATAAATAATTATTTATTTTTATTAATAAGTACTTTTTTACCTTTATAAAAACCTTTTTTTGTTATGTTATGTCGCAAATGATGCTCTCCTGAGATTTTATCTATAGAGATAGTATTTTCTCTTAATGAATCATGAGATCTTCTCATACCTCTTTTTGATCTGGAAGGTTTATTTTTTTGAACTGCCATATTTTTTTCCTTTTATATAATATATAAATATTTGATGTTTATCATAAAATATTTTTTTCTAAATAGCTATTTTTTTATTCTTATATGATAAAATACATTTTTATATTCACGCAAACATTTTTTATATATTTTTTTTTAATTAAGAATTAATTTAACGTATTATTTTTAATAAAAATATTTTTATATATTTTAGAAAAATATTTAATTTAATTTTGATAAACTTAATTGAAAATTTTTTTCGATCGGAGCTGTAATATAAATTTTTTTATTTATATTAGGATGAAAGAAGTTAATTGTCTTAGCATGAAGAAGTAAGTTTTTTTTTTTATTTAAGAATGTAAAATTTTTATCTAGTTCAGATTTTCCATAACATTTATCAAAGATAATGGGATGTCCAGCATACGCAGAATGAACTCTAATTTGGTGTGTCCTTCCTGTTTTTGGTGTTATTAACATCAATGAACAATTTTGATAATATTTTTTTACTTGAAATTTTGTTTCTGAAAGTTTCCCTTTTTCATTTGCAAAAACTGGATTTTTCACATTTTTATTTTTTTTCTTTATCAAAGGAACAGATATAATTAATTTAGATTTTGGCCAATGTCCGTGTACTAATGCTAAATATTGTTTCTTTATTTTTTTTTCTCTTATTTGTTTGTGTAGATCACGAAGGGTTGATTTTTTTTTAGCTAGCATTAAAATTCCAGAAGTATTTCTATCAATTCGATGAATGAGTTCTAGATAAGAATATAAGGGATACAAAGCACGAAGGTTTTCTATAATACCAAAACGCAATCCTGTTCCACCGTGTACAGCTATTCCAGATGGTTTGTTAATAATTAGTAAAAATTTATCTTCATATAAAATTTTTCCATCTAAAGTAAAATTTTTTTTTGCATCAAAATTTGATATAAAATTATTATTTTTTTTTTCAATTCTAATTGAAGGAATTTTTATTGAATCTCCAATTTTTAATTTATATTTAGGGGGAATTCTTTTTTTATTAATTTTTATTTTTCCTTTTCGTATCATTTTATAAATTACACTTTTGGGAAATTTTTTAATTTTTTTTATTAAGAAGTTATCAATTCTTTGATCAATCATATCTTTTGAAACATATATCATTTGTAAAGGTAGAATGTTTTTTTTCATTTATTATTTTCTCAAAATATTTCTATTTATATTAAAAAAAACTGAAATAGTTTATAAAATTTTTAATATAATATTTATTATTTAATAAAATATAAATATATTAATTTAAAAAAATTAAATTAATTTTTTGTATTTTTATAAAGAATAAGTGTAAAAAACATTCTAATATTTTTATAAAAAATATTTTTTCAAATATTTTTATTTTAAATAATAAATTAATTATATTTAATAATTGAATATTTCCGATATATTTTTTTTAGTCACTAATAATTTTTATTAATATATTCTAAGCTTTTCTTATGCATTAATTATTTATATATTTATAACATAAAAAATAATTTTGTTACATTTGATATTAATGGAAAAAAAATATTTTTTTATTTAATTTCTAAAAAAAATAGTTAAACCAAAAATTTTAAAAATTTTTATTTTTTAACTTTTTATAAAAAATGAAAAGTATTTTTTATGAATATTTTTTACACTTTTTATTTGATTTTAATATAATTTAAATAAATTTTAATTTTATATAAAAATAAGAGATTTTTTAATGAAAAGAATGTTAATTAACGCTACTCAACAAGAAGAATTAAGAGTTGCTCTTGTTGATGGACAACGATTATATGATTTAGATATAGAACATTTTGGATATGAACAAAAGAAATCTAGTATTTATAAAGGTAAAATCACTAGAATAGAACCTAGCTTAGAAGCTATTTTTATAGATTACGGTTCAGAAAAACATGGATTTTTGCCTTTTAAAGAGGTTTCTAAGGATTATTTTCTTTCTAATGTTTCTTTCTCTTCTAATACTCATATTAAAAATGTATTGAGAGAAGGACAGGAAATAATTGTTCAAGTATCTAAAGAAGAAAGAGGTAATAAAGGAGCTGCTTTAACCACTTTTATTAGCTTAGCAGGTAGTTATTTAGTATTAATGCCAAATAATCCAAAAATTACTGGAATTTCTAGAAGAATAGAAGGTTCAAATAGAGCAGAGATAAAAGAATTAATATCTTTACTAAATTTACCTAAAAATATGGGATTAATTATTAGAACTGCCGGGCTTGGAAAATCTTTAGAGTTATTGCAATGGGATCTTGACATTAGAATGAAACATTGGGATGCAATTATTAAATCTTCAAAAAATAAATCGGCTCCTTTTTTAATTCATCAAGAAAGTAACATTATTGTAAGAGCATTTAGGGATTATTTATGTCAAGATATAGGAGAAATTTTAATTGATAATCCTGATATAGTTAAAACAGCCAAACAGCATATTAGTTTTTTAGGAAGACCTGATTTTAGGAACAAAATTAAATTATATACAGGAGATATTCCTTTATTTAGTTATTACCAGATAGAATCACAAATTAGTTCTGCTTTTCAAAGAGAGGTAAGATTACCTTCAGGAGGATCAATAGTTATTGATACTACTGAAGCATTAACAGCAATTGATATTAATTCTTCTCGTTCTACAAAGGGAATAGATATTGAAGAAACAGCGTTTAATACTAATGTAGAAGCAGTAGATGAGATAGCTAGACAATTAAGATTAAGAGATTTGGGGGGGTTAATTGTTATTGATTTTATTGATATGTTGGTTTTAGAAAGTCAAAAAAAAATTGAAAATAAATTAAAAGAAGTAGTTTATCATGATAAAGCACGAGTTCAGATAGGATCTATATCTAAATTTGGACTATTAGAGATGTCTCGCCAGCGTATTAGTTCTTCACTTCGTGAATCTAGTTATCATATTTGTCCAAGGTGTACAGGAACAGGCACTATTAGAGATAATGAATCTTTATCATTATCTATTTTACGCATTATAGAGGAAGAATCATTAAAAGAAAATACATGTGAAATTCATGCTATTGTTCCAATAGAAATTGCTTGTTATTTATTGAATGAAAAAAGAGAAGCTGTTAATTCAATAGAAAAACGTCAATTTTCAGGAAAAATAATTATTATTCCTAATAATCAAATGAAAACTCCTAATTATTCGGTTTTAAGAATAAGAAAAGGGGAAAAAATACAGTCAATTAGTTATCATTTACCAAAATTTTATCGTAGTAATTTTTTAACTGATTTTAAAACAGGAAATATTGAAAAAAAACAAAATGAATATTCAAGTTTTAAAAAATCTTTATTATTAAAAAATAATACAGAAAATAATTATTTTAATTTTCTTAAAAAAGATAAAAAAAATATAAATTTAAAAAATAAAATAGAAAAAAATTTATTTTCTTATGTTAGTTTATCTATCATTAAGTCAAATGATATTATCAGTAAGGCATCTAAATGTATTTTAACAAGAAAAAAAATTAAAAAAGAAATTGCTCCGATTTGTAGTTATCAAAAGAAAAAAGATAGATTTTATCTAAAAAAAAATATTTTTTTTAATAAAGAAAATGTAATTAAAATCGATAAAAATTACAAAAAAAATAATTCCATTCCTTTTATAATACAAGAATTGATTAGTTTAAAGAATAAGATTTATAAAAAATATGAAAAAGAATTTTTTTCTAAAAAAATTACTATAAATTTTTTAAAAAAAGTAGAGAAAAAAATTTTGTTTAAAATAAATATAAAGAAAAGTTTTTTTTTCTATAAAAATTCTTTTTTTTTACAAAAATATTGTAACTTTATTTTCTTTAAAAAAGAAGACATGTATATGTTTAAGAAATATAAATTAAATAATTTTCAAGAATATAATAAGATTTCAAAAATATTCTTTTATTTGCAGTTATATAATACTTTTTATGATTCATATTTTTTTTACTATAATTTCCCTATTTGTTTTTTTTATAAATATTTTTTTTTGTTAAATAAAAATAATAAAAATAAAAATTTTATAAATTTTTTTACTCAATATATAAACATAACAAAAATATTTTTGAACGAAAATAATTTTTTTAAAATAATAAAAAGAAAAACTTTTATTTCTTTATTTTCAACAAATAATGTATTTCTTAAAATGTATAATATTTCGTTTAAACTTAAACATGAAAAAAAAATAAAAATAAACTTAAATTTCTTAAACATTAAAAGTTTTTATTTTTCAAAATTAATTATAAATAAACAAGTTAAATATATAAAAAAAATAATCAAACATTTATATAAAAAAAATATTTTTTATAAGAAAAATATTTTTTTTAATTTCAAATTAATTGAAAAACAAAAAAAAATTTGTTGTTTAAAAAATAATTTATGTTTTCCTGAAAAGAATAAAAATATTGTATTTCAAAAAAATTATGCAAATTCTCCAGTTACAAAAGCATCTTTATTATTTAAGGATACTGATTTTTTTTTAAAAAATAAAAATAAAAATATACTTAAAATATATAAAAAAAATAAAGCAGCTGGTGTTCATGCAGCAGTAAATATTTCTAGTTTTACTACTAGTAAGCCTATTAAAAATTAATATAAAGAAAAAATTAATATAAAACTATTTCATAAGTTTTATATTAATTTTTCCATAAAAAGTAGTTAATATTTTTTAAAATAAATTTTATTTTCCCTAAAAAAATTTTCTATTTTTCCTTTACCTTATTTGGGAAACAACCAGCATAATGCATAGTTTTCAATATTTTAAAAATATCAAAATATTGTATTTTATAATAATTTAAAATTTGAATAATATTAAATAAATTTAATTTTTTCTTTTTTATTTTTTGATTTTTTTTAATTTTTTTTAATAAAGTAAAGTTAATAGGATACTTTTTTTTATGATTAATAATTAATAAAAATTTTTTATTTATTATAATACATGAATGTAACTTAACTTTTGAATTTAAAATGATAGAATTAGTATGAAAATTAAAAATAATATTTGAATTTTTTTTAGGAGTTTTTATATCTATTTTTTGAATATTAGAAATAATTTCTATTAATTTTTTTTTTTAAAAAAATTTTTTATTTTAATAGTTTTTGAGTTTATCGGGACAGATATATTTGGATAATGTAAATTAATACAATCGCTAATTTTTTTAGATAATAAAAAATTTTCTTTTTTTAGTTGTAATTTAAAACTTTTTTTATCAAATAGATCGTTTTTTATTTCTTTTCTTATGATTGCTCCATTTTTAACAGAATAATAATTAATCGTATAAAAATTAGATTTTTTTGAAATATTTTGAAATTTTATTTTTTTTTTAAGGATTAGACCTTGAGCAAAAGCATAGATTTTATTATCTACATTTTTTAATGGAGTTAATAAAAGAGTTCCTCCTTCTAAATTTTTTGCATCTCCTATTGAAGCTACATTAACGTCGATAGTTCCCCCTAATGAACTAAAATATGGTAAGTTAGCTGTAACTATAACTGAAGCTACATTATTTAAAGAAGTATTTCTATTAACCGGTATTTTAATACCTAATTGAGATAACATATTATGAATAATATGATTACTAAATGCTATTGGGGAATAAGAATCTCCTGTACCCTTTAATCCTGCAACCAGTCCATATCCGATAAGTTGATTTTCTTGAATTCCCTTAATATCAGTTAAATTTTGAATTTTTTCTGCTTGACAAATTGATATTTTGCTTAAAGTTATAATAATACAAATATAAATTAATTTAATTAATATCATAAATATTTCCTTAGAAATTTTTTCTAAAAAAATTTTTTTAAAGTTTTAAATTTTCATTAAGTATGAAATATATTTTTATTTTTTAAAAAAAAGAAAAAAAATTTTTAAACCAATTAATTTTTTTTGAGTTATTTTTTTTGCTTTCAAAATATTTAATATTTAAATTAGCTACTTGAATAGAATTAATTAATTTTTTTTTACTTATATTTTTAGGATCTATTGTTCCTGAAACATACAAAACTTCTTTATGATCATTAATCATAATCTTTTTCTTTCCGATAAAATTTAAATTTCCATTAGATTTAATTTTATTTATAGTAACTGTTATCATACTTGTAAATGAACTATTTTTAAAAAAATTTTTTTTTGTTGAAATTTTATCTTTTTTATACCGATATAAATTAATTTTATTTTTTTGAAATATTTTTTTAAAAAAATAGTTTAAACCTGTAAATCCTAATTTAGTATTAATAGTTTTATTTTCTGAAAAATTTAAATTAGCATGCTTTCCAATTACAATATTTTCTTGCATGATCATAATCAATGTATCTCCAATCGAATAATTAGGTTGATATTTTTCAAAAATTAAATAATGTTTTTTTTTTAAAATATGAATATATTTTGCTAAATAAATTTTTTTTTTTTATTGATATCAACAATACAAATTAAATTATTAGTAGAAATACATTTCTTTTTTTTACTAAATTTTTTTAATAAAAAAAAATTGTTTATACAGAGTATAAAAAATATTATGGGAAAAACTTTAAATATTGTTTTTTTTTTCATTTTAAAAAAAATATAAGTAAATTTATATATAATGTTTAAAAAATATTTTTTTTATTAAAAAAAAATTTTTAATTAGTTTTTTTTTAAAACTAGTAGTATTTATTACTAATATAACTTTTATATAATCTAGTAATCGAAAATTAGAATAAATTTATTGCATATAGAAATATAGATTTTTTATAGTTATAGATATAGATATTTTATTTTTTATAATCTTAATATTATTTTTTTTTAGATACGATCTATCTATATTAAAGATAGATTGATCTATCTTTTATTTTTTAATAAGATTAAACATCATTTTTTTTATTATTTCTTTTAATAAAGAATAGATTTCTTGCATAGAAAAATTAGTTAATTTTTTTTATTTAGTTAATTTTTATCAAAAATAAAAATTTTTTATTTATTTTATAAATTCTAACTAGAAAAATATAAATATTTTTTTTGAAAATATTTATTAAATATATTTTATTTTTTAAATTTTTTTAAAAAAAGTACTATTACTTAATAAGTAAATTTAAAAATTATTTTTTAAACATATATTTTTCGGAGGGAGAGAGATTCGAACTCTCGGATAATTTCTCATCGGCGGTTTTCAAGACCGCTGCCTTCAACCACTCGGCCACCCCTCCTATCAAATTAAATTATAAACTGGAATGCTTAAACTGTAAAGTTTAGTCTTTAAATTATTTTAAAAAAAATTTCTTTTTTAAAAGAATTCAGTTGTTTGATTTTAAAATTATTGATATAATGAAGATTAAAATCAGTATCATTTGGCGCGTTGGCAGATTGGTGATGCGGCGGACTGCAAATCCGTATAACTCGGTTCAATTCCGGGATGCGCCTAAAAAAATATTTTGCCCGGATGGTGAAATTGGTAGACACAAGGGACTTAAAATCCCTCGGCTTTAATAGCTTTGCGGGTTCAAATCCCGCTCCGGGTATGTATCTTATACATATGTTTATTTAAAACCTTGAAAAACAATAAACTTTTTTGTTTTTTTTAAAATTCTATAATTTTTAAAATTTTTTTTAAAAATTTTTGAAATATTTATAAAAGAGTTTATGACAATTCTTAATTCTCCTTTATCTTTTAGATAATTAATAGATTTTTTAATAATAGAAATACCAGTTTTTAATTCAATATTTAAATCTTGATGAATAGGAATATTAGAAATAATTAGATTAAATTTTTTCTTAATATTCGAATATACATCGCTTGATAAAATATTTCCTTTTAATTTATTTTTTTTAAAAGTTAATTTACTTGATTCGATTGCTGCTAAATGAATATCAGAAAGCGTTATTTTTATTTTATTTATTTTTTTGCTTAATAAATAAGCAGATAAAATTCCATTTCCACAACCAATATCTAAAACTTCTCCTTCAATTTTTTTTGTAAAAGTAGATAGCAGTAATTTACTTCCTTCATCTATTTTATTATAGCTAAAAACTCCAGGAAAAAAATATATATTTAAGTTTTCCCAAAAGAATACTTTAATAAACTCTTCTTTTAAAAATATTATTTTTTTTTGAATTGTTCCATGGATTAGGGAACATTTTCTCAAAAAATCTATTTTTTCACAAATAATCCATTTTTTTAACTTACCTATACTACTTTTAATTCCACTTTTATTTTTTCCTATTATATAGATATTAGATCGGATAGGAAATAAAGAAATTAAATTGACTAATTGAAAAATATTTTCCAACACATTTTTTTTCCAGTAAAAAATCAATATTTCGCTATTTTCAATAGAACTTTTATTAGCTAGTAGCTTGTAAGTGACATAAATATTTTTTTTTTTTAGTTCTTTCCAAATATTGTATTTATATGTATGAACTCTAATAAATTTTAAATTTAATTTATTAAAAACTTCAATATTACTTAAACCTGAAAAAAATATTTTTTTATTAAAAAAAATATTTTTATTTTTAACTAACAAAGCGGTAGTATTAGATATTTTTATCTTATTCATATTTTCAGAAATTTCATAAATGTATTTTTCATAGTTTTCTATTTAAAATCTTTTTTAATTTTTTTATTGATTTAAAAAAAAATTAAATAAATAAAAAATCTATATTTTATATAAAAATTTATGTATAACTATACTAAATTATTTTAATTAAATATTATATAAAAAATTATAAGATATGAAAAAAAATTTTATTAAATTAACAAGTAATTCTTTTACTATATTAGTTCTTTTTTTACTCAGTCATAATATAGATAAAGTTCAAGAAGAATTAGAAAAAAAAATAAAAAAATTTTCTATTTTTTTTTATAAAACTCCTTTAATAATAAATTTATCTTTTTTAAAAAAAGAAATTAATTTAGAAAAATTAAAAAATAACTTATCTTCTTTAGGATTATTAATAATTGGAATAGTTAATTGTACTAAAGAATGGGTTGCATTAGAAACAGAAAAAAAAAATATTCCTATTTTTTTAGAAGAAAAAAAAATATTTAATTTATTTTTAAAAAAAATACATAAAAAAAAAATATTTTTGCAAAAAAAAATGTTAAAAATTCTAAGATTATTAATTTTCCAATTCGATCAGGTCAAAAAATTTATGTTCCTGATGGAGATTTAATAGTTATCAATAATGTTAATGCAGGAGGAGAAGTTATAGCAAGTGGAAATATTCATGTATATGGAAAAATAAACGGAAGAGCTTTAGCAGGTGCAAGAGGAGATCTTTCAAGTCATATTTTTTGTCTAAATTTGTCATCAGAATTAATTTCTATTGCTGGAGAATATTTTGTTAAGGATAAAATACCAAAAATATTTATAGGAAAAACTGTAGATATTTTTTTAAAAGATGGAATTTTAAAAATAAATAAAATATAATAAACTTATTTTTTAAAGGTATGAAATATGTCTCGTATTATTGTTGTTACATCCGGAAAAGGAGGTGTAGGAAAAACTACTTCAAGTGCTGCAATAGCTACAGGATTAGCAAATAGAGGAAAAAAAACCGTAGTTATTGATTTTGATATTGGCCTTAGAAATCTTGATTTAATTATGGGATGCGAAAGAAGAGTAGTTTATGATTTTATAAATGTCATAAATGATAATATAGGATTAAATCAAGCCTTAATAAGAGATAAGAATACTAAAAATTTATATATTCTACCAGCTTCTCAAACAAGAGATAAGAACTCTCTTACTTATGATGGGGTTTTTAAAGTTCTACAAAGTTTAATCCAAATGAATTTTGAATTTATAATATGTGATTCTCCAGCTGGAATAGAAACAGGAGCTTTACTCGCTATTTATTTTGCTGATGAAGCTATAGTTGTAACAAATCCAGAAGTTTCTTCAGTACGAGATTCAGATAGGATATTAGGAATAATTTCTTCTAAATCATATAGAGCTAAAATTAATCAAACACCAATAAAAGAATATTTGTTATTAACTCGATATAATATTTCTAGAGTAAATCAAGGAGAGATGCTAAGTATGGATGACGTTTTAGATATTCTTAAAATAAAATTAATAGGCGTAATTCCCGAAGATTTATCTGTTTTAAGAGCTTCTAATCAAGGAAGACCTATTATTCTTGATTTAAAATCAATAGCAGGAAAAGCTTATTTTGATACTGTAAATAGGTTATTAGGAAATAAAGTACCATTTCGATTTATTAAAGAAGAAAAAAAAAGCTTTTTTAGACGTTTATTTAGGAGATAAAATATGACAATATTAGATTTTTTTATATCTAAAAAAAAAAATACTGCCCATATTGCTAAAGAAAGATTAAAAAGTATGATATCTGAACAAAAAATAATTAATCATTTTCCTGATTATTTTCCAAAATTAAAAAAAGAAATAATAAAAGTTATTTTTAAATATGTTCAGATAAAACCTGAAATAGTACAAATAAAAATGAATTCTAAAGATAGAAATATTTCAGTATTAGAATTAAGAATATTTTTTTTAAATAAAAAATACATTGATTTAGTTAAGTCCTAATGTGTTTAAATAATTAGGAAAAACTTTTTTGATTTTATTTTTTGTATTTTTATTTAAGTATAATAAAGTAAATGGAATGATATCTTTAGCATGAGGAAAAAAAATTTCTTTATTTATTAAAATTTTAGGATTAATAGTAAGTTTCTTGTAAACATTTCCAATAACAGTCCAATTATCACTTAATAAATTAATTTTTTTGTTTAGTTCTAAAATTGTAATTAAACTATCTTTTTTTATTGTTTTCCAAACTCCATTATTGTTTCTAATATATTTTGCCCAATATGCTTGATGATGGTTTGCATTAAGTGTCACTACAATTTTTTTTATATTTTTTTTTCTCCATGCCCTTTCTGCAATAGTCAACAGTGTAGAAATTGGAAATAATTTAATTCTTGTTCCAAGAGCCAAACTTTGTGCTATATTTATCACAGTACGAATACCAGTAAACTTTCCAGGTCCTGTAGTAAACGAAATTGCATCTAATAATTTTAAAGATATTTTTCTATTTTTTAAAAGTTTATTAATCATTATTAAAATTTCTTTCGTTTGATTTATTTTATATTTTTCAGTAATAGAATCAATTTTTTTATTATAAAATAACGATGTTGAACAATTAGAACATGAAGCATCAATAGATAATATTATTTTATTCATTTTTTATTTTAAGATATTTTTATAGTTTATATATACAAAATATAGTAAATATACTAAATATAAATTTTTTAAACAATATAAAGAGTTAATTATTTTGATTTTACTTGCTTAATTATTTTTTTTAAAAGTTATATTTTTTTTAATTCGAACTAAATTAATTCGATATTCTGTTGCTTCAACAATATGAAAATAAAAAGGAGGTATATAAATAATTTCTCCAGGAAGAGGAAGTTGTCCTTTTTGAGATATTAGCAGTCCTGCTAATGAAGCATGATTTTCTTCTTTTTTTATTAAGGTTTTAGTATTTAGTAATTGTTGTAAAGAATGAAGATCAGTTCCTCCCTTAACAAGCCAGCTATCATTTTCAGAAATGATGTCCGGAGTTTCGTCTTCATCAGGAAATTCTCCTGCAATGGCTTCTAAAATATCTAAAGGAGTAATTAATCCTTGCACAACGCCAAATTCGTTTGTAATAACAGCTAATTTTCCTTTAGATTTTCTTAATATTTTTAATAAATTAATTGGATCAAGTGTATCAGGAATAATAATCGGTGGGTTTTTAGAAGAAAATTCAGTTAAATTCACGTTTTTTTCTATTTCAAATAATAATTCTTTTGCTCTTACTACTCCTACTATTTCATCTAACTCGCCTTTACATATAGGAAATAAACTATGAGGAGTAGCTAATAATTGAGATCTAATTACATCTATATTATTTTCTATATTTACCCATGAAATTTCTCCTCTAGGAGTCATCATACTTTTAATAGATCTCATGGCTAATGTTAAAACTCCATTCATCATATACCTTTCTTCTTCTTTAAATGTTTCAGATATATATGTATGTGAAAAATTTGGTTTAGAATTGTTTCTATCTATTTTTTTTTGTTGTTCATTCTTTTTTTCTGGATTTTTTTTAACCATTAGTCTAAGAATAGCTTCTGCAGTTCTTTGACGCATCGATCTTCTAGATTGATTTTTAATAAAATTATTATAAGAAATTTGATTAAATAATTCAATCATTATTGAAAATCCTATTGTAGTGTATAAGTATCCTTTAGGAATATGCACTTGAAAAGCTCCAGCTACTAAATTAAACCCTATCATCAATAAAAAACTAAGACAAAGAACTATTACTGTTTGATGATTATTAATATAATTAGTTAAAAATTTAGATGCAAATGACATAATAGTCATTGAAATAATTACTGCTGTCATCATAATAGGTAAATTATTAACTATACCAACAGCTGTAATAATTGCATCTAATGAAAAAACAGCATCTAATACTATAATTTGTATAACAACGGCCCATAGACTAGCATAATTTTTACTATTAGTATTATTTTCTGGATAATTTTCTAATCTTTCATGTAATTCAATTGTTGCTTTAAAAATTAGAAATAATCCTCCAGAAAGTAAAATTAAATCTCTTCCTGATAGAACGAAATATTTATTTTGTATAATAGGAGTAGTTAAAGTAACTATCCAAGATATTAGTAATAATAAGTTTAATCGCATTAATAACGCTAAGCTTAATCCTATTGTTCTTGCTTTATCACGATGTGATGGGGGTAATTTTTTAGTTAGAATAGCAATAAAAATTAAATTATCAATTCCAAGCACTACTTCTAATGTAATTAAAGTAAGTAGACCTATCCATGTAGATGGGTCTAAAAAAAACTCCATTATAAACTCCATAAGAAAGTTATGTATTAAAATATAAGTTTATCTTATTAATTAAGAATTAACTTAACAATTAGGTGCTAAATAAATATATATTTTTTATATGAATATTATATTATTTATTTAAATAATTTTTTTAAGGATGTTTTTAAAATATTAATAAAAATTATTATTTTTATTTTAAAATAACAATTTTTTTAAAAATAAAAGAGAATTTTTTTATGTAGAATTAATATTCTCTTTTATTTTTTTTAATTACATATATTTTTTATTATGTAATGCCATGATACGTTGATCTATAGGGGGGTGTGACATAAATAAATTAAGAATAGTCTTAGATTTTCCATTAATACAAAAAGCAATAATACTATTATCTTCTGTAGGTTCATAGCTTGTTTTTATTTTTTTTAAAGCAGAAATCATTTTTTTTCGACCTACTAATTTTGCAGATCCTGCGTCAGCATAAAATTCTCTATATCTTGAAAACCACATAGTAATTATAGTAGCTATACTACCAAATATTATTTCTAGAACTAAAGAAATAAAGACATAAATCATAGAATTATAATTAGTGTTATTTTCTTCTTTATTATTAAAAATATTAGTAATAATTCGTGCAATAATTCGAGAAATAAAAATTACAAAAGTATTTACTATTCCTTGTATTAATGTCATGGTGATCATATCTCCATTTTTGATATGCGTCATTTCATGAGCTATGACAGCTTCTATTTCTTGTTCATTCATATTTTTTAATAAGCCAGATGAAACAGCAATTAATGATGAATTTCTATTTGGTCCTGTAGCAAATGCGTTTATGTCTAAAGAAGGATATATCGCTATTTTTGGTGTTTTTAAATTTAAAAAAGAAGATTGTTTTTTGATAATTGTAACTAACCATTTTTCTTGATCATTTGTAGGAATTTTCACTAATCTTCCATTAACAGCATTTAAAGCAATCCATTTTGACATTAGTAGTGATAATATGGATCCACTAAAACCAAATATAGCGGACATAATCAATAATGAATATAAGCTATTTGTTTTGATTCCAAAAAATGTTAAAAAAATTCCGAATACTATCATTATAGCCAAATTAGTAAATAAAAAAAGAATAACTCTTATCATAATTTTTTATATATTTTTCCTTGTTTTAGAAAATAATTATATTATTTTTTAATATTTATACAGAATTAATATTCTTTTAATTTTTGTTAATTAATTGTATTTAGTTTAAAAAAATATTTAACTTCATAAATTTTAAATTTTTAAAATAAATTAATTCAATTATTTATTTAACGAATCAATTTAAAAGATTAGCTCCAATATCTTTTATCTTGATTAATTATTTGATCTGAAATTTCTTTTGGTCCCCATGTTCCTGATTTGTATAAAATAGGAATTAGATTTGTAGATTCCCAAGCGTTTGTTATTGAATCAATCCATTTCCAAGATGCTTCTACTTCATCATGTCGAACAAATAACGATTGATTTCCCAATATACTTTCTAATAATAATCTTTCATAAGCATCTGATAAAGAATTTTTTGGAAAAGTATTAATATAATCAAAATTTAGTTTAACTTTTTCCAATAAATATTCAGATTGTAAATCTGGAACTTTATTAACTATTTGTAAATCTATTCCTTCATGAGGTTCTAAACGGATAGTTAATTTATTTTGTGGAATATCTATAAAAGCATTATTAAATAGATTTATAGGAATTTTTTTAAAAAAAATTACTATTTTTGAACATTTTTTAGGTAATCTTTTACCAGTTCGTAAATAAAAAGGTACACCTTTCCATCTATTATTATCAATATTTACTCGAATTGAAACAAAAGTTTCTGTTTTACTATTTTCTTTAATTCCATCTTCATTTAAATAAGATACAACTTTCTTCCCGTCGATAATACCAGAAGAATATTGTCCTCGTACTGTATTAATATTAACATTATCATTATTTATTAAACGTAAAGAATTTAAAACTTTGACTTTTTCATCTCTTATACTATTTTCTGTTAAATCATTAGGTGGAGACATAGCAATTATTGTTAGTAATTGTAATAAATGATTTTGAACCATATCTTTCATTTGACCGGTTTTTTCAAAATACTTCCATCTTCCTTCAATTCCAACTTTTTCTGAAACAGTTATTTGGATATGATCAATGATTTTGTTATTCCAATTATTAAAAAATATATTATTAGCAAATCGTAAAGATAATAAATTTAATGTTGTCTCTTTTCCTAAATAATGATCGATTCTAAATATTTGTGATTCCTTAAAGTATTTACTAATTTTTTTATTAATAATCTGAGCACTTTTAAAACAGTTTCCTATAGGCTTTTCTATGACTATCCTAGTATTTTTATTATTTAAGTAAGATTTTCCTAATCCTTGACAAATTATTTCAAAAGTATTAGGCGGCATTGCAAAATAGTAAATAGTAATATTGTTATTAGTATTTAAAATTTTTTCTAATTTTTTAAAACAAGAAATATTATTTATATCTAAATTATAAAAAAATAATTTAGATTTAAATAATTTCCAAATTTTTTGTTCTAAAGGAATATTTAAAAAATTTATTAAATTTTTTTTAACAATTTTACAATATTCTGAATTATTCCAATTCGCTCTACCTATACCTATAATTCTAGTATTTTTAAAAATTTTTTTATTTTTTTCTAGTTTGTATAAAGCTGGTAATAATTTTCTTTTAGTTAGATCTCCTTTTGCTCCAAAAATTACTAAATCATATGATTGAGTTGTGTTATTTATGAACATGTTTTAACCTTATATTAAAAAAAAATTGATTTTTTTAATTTTAAAAATATTTAAAATATTATCTTGAATTTTTTAAATGAACAAATATTTTTTAATAAAATTAATTATTTTTAAAAAAATTTTAGTTTAGTTAAAAAAAACTGTAAAAAGCATGTATTCAAAATTTATTTTTAAAAAACATATGTAAATATAAAAGATATAGATATTAAGTTGTTTAATGTATACTATACACTGTAATTTATCTTTTAAAAATATATCTATTTTTTATAAGTTTTTATTTAACTATAAATAGTTATATATTAATTTAAAGTTAAAACAATAATAGAATTGGAAAAAATAATGTTAAAAAGAATGAGAAGAACGAAAATAGTAGTTACGTTAGGTCCTTCAACAGATAATGATAAAGTATTAGAAAAAGTAATATTAGCAGGAGCTAATGTATTAAGGTTAAATTTTTCTCATGGAAGCACTCAAGATCATTTGTTACGAGCTAAAAAAGCGAATCTGATAATTAAAAAACTTGGTTTATATATTCCTTTATTAGGAGATTTACAAGGACCTAAAATTAGGATTTCAAAATTTAAAAAAAATAAAGTATTTTTATCTATTAATAATTCTTTTATATTAGATGCTAACTTAGAAAAAAATCAGGGGGATGTTAAACAAGTAGGGATAGATTATTATGATTTACCTTTAGATTTATTTCCAGGAGATGTTTTATTGCTAGATGATGGTAAGATTCAATTAAAAGTTTTAAAAATAGTTCAGAGAAAAATTTTTACTAAAGTGAAAATAGGAGGATATCTTTCTAATAATAAGGGAATTAATAAATTAGGAGGTGGATTATCCGCAAAAGCACTAACAGAAAAAGACAAATACGATATTAAAATAGCCGCTAAAATAGGTGTAAACTATTTAGCAATTTCTTTTCCAAGATCTGCAAAAGATTTAATTTTAGCTAAAAAATTAGCTGTTCAAGCAGGAAGTAATGCTAAAATAATAGCAAAAATTGAAAGAGCAGAAGTAGTTTCTGATATAAAAATTATGGACGAAATAATAACATTTTCAGATGTCATTATGGTTGCACGAGGAGATTTAGGTGTAGAGATAGGAGATCCTGAATTAGTAGGAGTACAAAAAACATTAATTCGACGAGCTCGTCAATTAAATAAAATTGTTATTACAGCTACCCAGATGATGGAATCAATGATTGATAATCCTACGCCTACCCGTGCGGAAGTTATGGATGTCGCTAATGCAGTTCTAGATGGAAGTGATGCTGTAATGTTATCAGCAGAAACAGCTTCTGGTAAATATCCTGTAGAAACAGTTCTAAAAATGTCAAAAGTTTGTAAAGGAGCTGAAAAAATACCTAGTATTAATGTTTCTAGACATCGACTCAATATAAAATTTAATAATATAGAAGAAGCAGTAGCGATGTCAGCTATGTATACAGCAAATCACTTAATAGGAGTGTCCGCTATAGTTACGATAACAGAATCAGGAAGAACGGCTTTAATGACATCTAGAATTACTTCTGGATTACCTATATTTGCTCTTTCTAGAAATATAAAAACACTAAAAATAGTTTCTTTATATAGAGGAGTAATTCCAATCTATTTTAATAGTGTTGAAACAGGATTAGATGTATCTAATCAAGCTATTTCTTTATTACGTAAAAAAGGATTTTTAGGAAAAAATAACCTTGTTATAGTTACACAAGGAGATATACTTCATGAACCAGGTAAAACAAATATGAGTAGAATTCTTAAAGTAAAATAATTGAATTTATTAATAAATATGATTAATTTTTTTTTTTAATAAATTAAGATTTCACAATTTTTATTTTTTTAAGTTATTTTTATTAAATAAAATTTTTTTTTAAAAAAAATTAATAATAAAAATTATTAATTTATTTTTTTTAATATGAATAATTTTCTTTGAATTTTTTTTTTTTTTTTTAATAAATTAAATTTTTTAAATTTTTAACCTCAAATATTTTTTTTATATATATTTAAATCTAACTTTTAATTAAATTTATTTTCTTACAAAAAAATTTTAAATCTTTTTTATTCCTAGTTCTATTAATTCTATGTTTTTTATAGTATTTGGGGATTTAGTCATTAAACAAGTAGCACTTGTACTTTTTGGAAAGGCTATGACGTCTTTAATACTTTTACTATTTGTTAAAAGCATCGTTATTCTATCTAGCCCTATTGCTATTCCTCCATGTGGCGGAGTTCCATAATTTAATGCCTTTAGAAAAAATCCAAAACTTTTTTCTTGTAATTCTTTAGAAATTTTTAATATACTAAATATAGTTTTTTGCATTTCTTTAGTATTAATTCTCATAGATCCCCCGCCTACTTCGCATCCATTAATCACGAGATCATAAGAATTAGATAACGTTTTTTCAGGATCTTTTTTTAATTCCGTTATGTTATCCTTTTTAGGAGCAGTAAAAGGATGATGAACGGAGTTAAAATTTCCTGCTTCATCTTTTTTAAACATAGGAAAATCTATAATCCATACGGGTTTCCATTGATTTTTTTTGAAAATATCAAAATTTTTTCCTATTTTTTCTCTTAATTTTCCTAATGCATGATTAACAATATTTCTATTATCGGCTACAATTAATATTAAATCATTATTTTTAAGATTTATTTCATTTAATAATTTCTTAATTACATCTATTGATAATATAGAATTTATAGAACCTTTAAATCCATGAGTTTTGTTTAAAACATCAGTTACTTTAATTAAATAAAGCTTTTTAATATTATATTTTGCAATATATATTTTATATTCTTCTATTTTTTTTCTGCTTATTTTAAGGTTATAAGAAATATGTAAACCCGCGATACGATAGTTTTGATCATCATTTTTTTTTAAGTTAAAAAAAGAAAGATTTTTTTTAAATATATGAGAAAGTTCAATTATTTTAATAGGGTTTCTTAGGTCAGGTTTATCTGATCCGTAATCATTAATGGCTTGAAAATATGTGAGAACAGGAAACTTTCCAATGTCTAAATTAACAATATTTTTCCATACGTATCTAATCATTTTTTCTATAAATTGACGAATTTTTTTTTCTTTAATGAATGACATTTCAATGTCAATTTGAGTAAATTCAGGTTGTCTATCAGACCTTAAATCTTCATCTCTAAAGCATTTTACAATTTGATAATATTTATCAAAACCAGAAATCATTAATAACTGTTTAAATAATTGAGGAGATTGAGGTAAAGCATAAAATTTTCCTTTATGAATTCTACTTGGTATTAAATAATCTTTAGCTCCTTCTGGAGTTGATTTTGTTAATATAGGAGTTTCAATATCTAAAAAACCATTTTTATTCATAAAATTTCTGATTAATATTGAAATATTATTTCTGATTTTTAAATTATTAAATAATTTTAAATTTCTTAAGTCTAAATAACGGTATTTAAATCTTATTTCTTCGTTATTTTCATAATTAAAATCTAAAGGTAATGGTTTTGAATTATTAAAAATTTTTAATTTTTCAACTAATACTTCTATTTCTCCAGTAGGTAAAATTAAATTTTTATTTTTTTTTTCTCTTTCCTTAACAATTCCAAGAATTTGAATACAAGCTTCTTGTTTTAATAAACAAGATTCCTGAAATATTTTTTTATTTTTTGAATTAAAAACTACTTGAACAATCCCTTCTTTATCTCTCATATCTACAAAAATAATGTTTCCTAAATCTCTTATTTTATTTACCCATCCGCATAATTGAACATAATTATTAACATCAGATAATTTAACTTGTCCGCAATATTTTGTTCTCATAAGAATCCTAATTATTCTTTTATTAAATACATTAATATCTTTATTTTATTTTTTAAGGCTTAAAAAAATATTTTTAATGAAAAAAAATATATATATTACATAACAATATTATTTATTTTTAATGAAATTAAAATAAATAGTATAAGTAAGCTTTTTTTATAAAAAATAGTACTTTTTAATGTAAAAAAAAATCAAGAAAATCACATAAAATTTTTTTTATAAAAAAATATTTTTTAGTAAGAATGTGATAAAATTTTACTAAAAATTTTCTAACTTATTAAAAATAATTATTAATAAAAAATTATATTTTATATTTCTTATTTATGAATTGTTTAATATAGATAAAAGTTATCATTTTTTTAATTTTTTTAAAAATATTTAAGTTTAAAATAGATAATAAGAATAATTTACTAGTATTAAAATTATTTATATTTGGTAAAAACAAATTAAATAATAAAATTATTATTATTATTTCAATAATAATTTTTATATTAAAATAAATAAATTTTTTTTTACCTACTTCTAAAAATTATTCTACCTTTGGTAAGATCATAAGGTGTTAGTTCTACAGTTACTTTATCTCCTGTAAGAATACGAATATAATTTTTTCTCATTTTTCCTGATATATGAGCCGTAATAAGGTGATCATTTTCTAATTTTACTCGGAACATTGTATTTGGAAGGGTATCTATAACAGTTCCTTGCATTTCTACATTTTCTTCTTTTGGCATAATTTTTCTCAGTTAAAAAATATTTTTTTAAATAATTAATTATTCAAAATTAATGTTTTTTTATTTTAAATAAGGTTAAGAAGATATTTGAAGATATCTTTCAGCATCAATAGCTGCCATACAGCCACTAGCTGCAGAAGTGATAGCTTGTCTATAAATATGATCGGTAACGTCTCCAGCAGCAAAAATTCCTTTTATACTAGTTTGGGTTTTATATCCATGAAAATCAGAAAAATTAGTTTGTATGTAACCATTTTTCATTTTTAGTTGTTTTAAAAAAATATTTGTATTTGGAATGTTTCCTATACAAATAAAAGCTCCTGAAACATTTATTAATGTAGAAATATTATTTTGTTTTTTATTAAATATTTTTAATCCTGTTAATTCTTTATTGTTTCCTACAAATTCTTCGACCGAATAATTCATATAAGTATCTATTTTTTTTTCTTGAATTTTTTTATTTAATCGATCGATTAAAATTTTTTCTGCTGTGAAATATGGTTTTCTATGAATTAAATAAATTTTAGAGACTATATTGGATAAATATAATGCTTCTTCTATAGCTGTATTTCCTCCCCCTATGATTGCAATTTTTTTTTCTTTATAAAAAAAACCATCGCATACTGCACAAGTTGAAATTCCTTTACCAAGAAATTTTTTTTCAGAATTTAAATTTAAGTATCTTGGAGATGCTCCAGTTGCAATAATTACAGCTTCAGAAATATAGTGATATTCTTCCCCAGTTAGTTTAAATGGAGAATTTTTAAAGTTTACATTTAATATATGATCGGATATGATTTCAGAATCAAATTTTGTAGCATGTTCTTTCATACGATCCATTAATTTTATTCCAGGTAAAGCATTAATATCACCGGGCCAATTTTCAATATTCTCAGTTTTTGTTAACTGTCCTCCTGGAGTAGCTCCTGTAATTAATGTAGGTTTAAGATTTGCTCTAGCTGCGTATATAGCAGCTGTATATCCCGCCGGACCTGTCCCTATAATGATAAGTTTTCTTTTTTTTAATAATTTCACATATGTTTCCTTAAAAAAATATTTTTTGATTTTTATTAATATCAGGAAATTAATAATTTTAAATCATTAATAAAGATTTAATTCATTCCATTATAAAAATTATAACATGATTTTTTTATTTTTAATATATTTTAAAAAAATGTTTTTTTTACAGAACATTAAAAAAATATATATAAAGTATATAAATAATTTTTTAATTATTTATATATTAAATTTTATTTTTTTAATATATTTAATTTTATTAACAAAAATTATATAAAATTACTAATTTTATTAGTAATTAATAATTATATATTAACTTTTAATTAAATATTAAAGTTTTAACTTTTTATTACTAATAATAATATTTTTTTGTATTTAAAAATACTATATTATATTTTATACATTAACTGAATAAGAAATTATTTTTATTATGATAGATCAAAATTTATTACGCCATCAACTAGAAATTATTAAAAAAAAATTATTAATTCGAGGATTTACGTTAAATGTTAAAAAAATTGAAAAAATGGAAAAAGATAGAAAAATTTTTCAGATTAAAACAGAAAATTTTCAAGCTATTAGAAATACTTTATCTAAAAAAATAGGTATTTTAAAAAGGACAAAAAAAAATACTTCAGAAATCGAAAACAAAGTTTCGATCATAAATAAAAAGATATATAAATATCAAAATAAATTGAATGATTTAAAAGTAGAATTATTTAAAATATATAGTGAAATTCCTAACATTCCATCGGAAGATACAATCTTTAATTGTACAGAAGAAAAAAATAAAGAAATAACGAAATGGGGAAAAATTAAAAAATTTAATTTTAAAGTTAAAGATCATATTGAATTAGGTAAAAAATTAGAAGGATTAGATTCAGAATCTTCAGTAAAAATATCCGGATCAAAATTTGTTGTTATGAAAGGGAAAATAGCATTATTACATCGTGCTTTAAGTCAATTTATGATAGATACTCATACTGTTCAACACGGTTACTTAGAAACCTATGTACCTTATTTAGTTAACTCAGAAAGCTTATATGGAACAGGGCAACTTCCTAAATTCAGTTCAGATTTGTTTCATATTCAATCTTTTGATCAAAAAAATCAAAAAATTCAATATACTTTAATCCCCACAGCAGAAGTTCCTCTAACTAATTTAGTAAGAAATAAAGTTCTTAATAAAAAAGATTTACCTGTTAAGCTAACAGCTTTGACTCCTTGTTTTAGAGCAGAACCTTCTTCTTATGGAAAAGAATCTAGAGGTTTAATTCGAATGCATCAATTTGAAAAAGTAGAAATAGTACAAATTGTACATCCTAAATACTCTATGCAAGCACTAGAAGAGTTAACTCTACATGCAGAAAGAATATTAAAATTATTAAATTTACCATATAGAAAGGTACAGCTATGTGCTTTAGAATTAGGATTTGCTGCTTCAAAAACTTATGATTTAGAAGTGTGGTTCCCTGCTGAAAAAAAATATCGAGAAATATCTTCTTGTTCAAATATGATAGACTTTCAAGCAAGAAGAATGAAATCTAAATATAAGAGCTCTTCTAAAAAAACAAAAAAAAAGTTTCTTCATACTATAAATGGTTCTGCTTTAGCCTTAAGTAGAACATTAGCAGCAATATTAGAAAATTATCAATTAGAAGATGGAACAATAGAAGTTCCAATAGTTTTGCAAAATAAATATATGAACGGATTAAAAATAATTTCTTAATAATATTTTTTTTATTTAATTTTTTTCATTTTTTATAAAAAACATTGGTGAATAATATGAATAAGATTTATAATTTTAGTGCTGGTCCTTCTATGATACCAAAAGATGTTTTAGTTCAATATAAAAAAGAATTTTATAATTGGAAGAATTTAGGAGCATCGGTTATTGAAGTTAGTCACAGAAGTTTTGAATTTATGAGAGTAATAGAAGAATGTGAAAAAAATCTACGGTTTTTAATGAATATTCCAAATAATTATCATGTTTTATTTTTTTCAGGAGGAGCAAGAGGACAGTTTTCAGCTATTCCTATGAATTTAATAAAAAAAAATGAATTTGCTGATTATATTTGCAGTGGTTATTGGTCCAATGCTGCTTTTAAAGAAGCTAAAAAATATTGTTTTCCTAAAAAAATAAATGTTATTGAAAATCATAATAACATTGTAAATGTTACTCCATTTTCAAAATGGAAACTTAATAAAAAATCATCTTATGTTCATTATTGTCCTAATGAAACTCTTGAAGGAATAGAAATAAGAGAAGAACCTAACTTTTTAGATAAAATAATAATAGGGGATTTTTCTTCAACTATTTTATCTAGATGTATAGATATTAAAAAATATGGTTTAATTTATGCTAGTGCTCAAAAAAATATTTCTGCAGCTGGAATAACATTAGTTATTATTAGAGAAGATTTAATTACAAGTGAAAAAAAGTTAGTTCCTTCTATTTTAGATTATAATATAGCAATAAATCATCAATCTATGTTTAATACACCTGTAACCCTTTCTTGGTATTTAGCAGGTTTAGTTTTTAAATGGCTAATTAATAAGGGTGGGGTGAAAAAAATAGAACAAGATAATAAAGTAAAAGCTAATTTACTTTATAAAAAAATAGATGATACAAATTTTTATATTAATAATATTAATAAAAAATATAGATCGTATATGAATGTTCCATTCTATCTAAAAAATGAAAAATTAAATAATATTTTTATAAAAGAAGCTCAATCTTTTGGATTATATGCTTTAAAAGGGCATAAAATAGTAGGTGGAATACGTGCATCCATTTATAATGCTATGCCTATAGAAGGAGTAAAAAAATTGATAAAATTTATGAATTATTTTGAAGAAAAGTATAGATAAATCTTTATTTTTTTTAAAATTTTTTAGAATTTATTTTAAATAAATACTTGAGTTTTTATATTATGAATAAAAAAATAAAATTAGAGACTATAAAAAAAATAAATGGAGACATTTATTTACCTGGTTCAAAAAGTATTTCTAATAGAATATTACTTTTATCTGCTATGTCAAATGGAAAAACTGAAATAAATAATTTATTAGATAGTGACGATACCAAATATATGCTCGAAGCATTAAAAACTTTAGGAATTAAATATAAATTATTTAATAAAAAAAAATCTTGTATAATTTATGGAAACATCAAAGCTTTTCAAGTTATTAAAAAAACAACCTTTTTTTTAGGAAACGCAGGAACAGTAGTTAGGCCTTTAACAGCACTTTTTTCTCTAGAAAAAAATAATGTGGAATTAACTGGTGATCCAAGAATGCTTGAACGACCAATAAAACATTTAGTTAATGCTCTTCAACAAGGAGGTGCTAAGATTAATTATTTAGAAAAAAAAGGATTTCTCCCAATTTTTATTAAAGGAGGATATATTGGAGGAGAAATTTATCTGAAAGGGAATATTTCTAGTCAATTTTTAACAGCTTTATTAATAGCGTCTCCTTTATCAAGAAACAATACAAAAATTTTTATTTTAGGTAAATTAGTATCTAAGCCATATATAGAATTAACTATTCAATTAATGAAAAAATTTGGAGTTCTAGTTAAAAAAAATAAATATTCTTCTTTTTTTATTCAAGGAAATCAATCTTATAAAACTCCTGAAAAAATTAATATAGAAGGAGATGCTTCATCGGCTTCTTACTTTTTAGCCGCTGCAGCAATTAAAGGAGGAATGGTTAAAGTTCATGGAGTTGGAAAAAATAGTTTACAAGGAGATATCAAATTTGCTGAAGTTTTAGAAAAAATGGGCGCTAATATTGTCTGGGGTTCTAATTCTATAACTTGTTCAAAAAATCAATTAAATTCTGTTCAATTAGATATGAATCATATCCCAGATGCAGCTATGACTGCAGCAATAGTTGCATTATTTTCTAAGGGAACAACAAAAATTAAAAATATATATAATTGGAGATTAAAAGAAAGTGATCGTTTATTAGCTATGGCAACAGAATTAAGAAAAATAGGAGCTTTTATCAAAGAAGGAAAAGATTATATTTTAATTAAACCTCCAGAAAAATTTTTACATGCAGAAATTAATACTTATAACGATCATCGTATAGCAATGTGTTTTTCTTTAATAGCTTTATCTACCGTTCCAGTGACTATTTTAAATCCTCAATGTGTAAATAAAACATTTCCAACATATTTTGATGAATTTCAGAAAATTAGTACTTTTAATTAGTTTTTTCTAAATAGTATCCACTGATGTATTTACAAAAGTTTTTTTATATCTTAAATTTAAGATATTTAAAAAAAATTAATAATTTTTAAACAACTAAATTAGTTAACAAATTAAAAAATTATAGAAATTTAATATATTTATAATTAAATTACACTAATTTAGTTTTAACAGGAGAAAAAAATGAAAATATATGCTCCTGTAATTACTATAGATGGACCCAGTGGGGCCGGAAAAAGTGTTATATGTAAGGCTATAGCGAATAAATTAAATTGGTTTTTTCTTGAATCAGGAATTATTTATAGAGCTTTAGCATTAATAGTTATAGAAAACAATATTTCTATTTTAGACTTAGATTTAATTTCAATTTCAAAAAATTTAAAATTTAAGATTTTAAAAAAAGAAAATGATTTTTTGTTTTTTTCAAATGGAAAAAATATATCTAAAAAAATTATTTTTCAACAAGTTAGTGATATAGCTTCACAATTAGCTATGCTTCCTCATATACGAAATGCTTTATTAAAAAAACAACGAATGTTTCAAAAATTTCCCGGATTAGTAGCTAATGGAAGAGATATGGGAACAGTAGTATTTCCGAACGCTGGAATAAAATTTTTTTTAAAAGCTGATTTAATTAGTCGTGTAAATAGAAGAATGCTAGAACTAAAGAAAAAAGGTTTATTAATTGATACAAATAAATTGTTTATTGAAATGAAAAAACGAGACCATCGAGATTATACTCGAACTATTTCTCCTTTAATTCCAGCGAAAAATGCTATAATTATTGATTCAACAAATATGAGTATTAAGGAAGTGCTTACATTATGTATGTATTACATAAGTAAAAAATATAAAAAAGAACTAAAAAAAAATATTTAATTCACGGTTTTATAAAATGGATATTATAAAAAAATATAAACAATATTTAATTAATAGGATTTTAATTAAAAATTTAAAATGAATTTTCTAAAGAACCATTAATATGACAGAATCTTTTTCACAATTATTTGAAGAATCTCTAAGAGAGATTAAAACTCGACCTGGATCAATTATTCAAGGAACTATTATTTCAATTAATAAAGATATGGTATTAGTAGATGCAGGGTTAAAATCTGAATCTGTTATTCCAATAGAACAATTTAAAAATTCTAAAGGAAAAGTAGAAATTTCTGTAGGTGAAATTGTCGATGTAGCATTAGATGCTATAGAAGATGGATTTGGAGAAACATTGCTTTCTAGGGAAAAAGCAAAACGACATGAAGCATGGATTTTATTAGAAAAAGCTTATGAAAATTCAGAAACAATAATTGGAATAATAAATGGAAAAGTAAAAGGTGGATTTACAGTTGAATTAAATGATATTCGAGCATTTTTACCCGGTTCATTAGTAGATGTTCGTCCGATTAGAGATAGTATTCATTTTGAAGGGAAAGAATTAGAATTTAAAGTGATTAAACTAGATCAAAAAAGAAATAATGTAGTGGTTTCTCGTAGAGCTGTTATTGAATCAGAAAACAGTGCTGAAAGAGATCAATTGTTAGAAAGTCTTAAAGAAGGAGCTACTGTTAAAGGAATCGTTAAAAACTTAACTGATTATGGAGCTTTTGTAGATTTAGGTGGAGTAGATGGATTATTACATATTACTGATATGGCATGGAAAAGAGTAAAACACCCTAGTGAAATAGTTAGTGTAGGAGATGATATTTTAGTAACAATTTTAAAATTTGATCGAGAAAAAATTAGAGTTTCATTAGGATTAAAACAATTAGGGAAAGATCCTTGGATAGAGATTGCTAAAAAATATCCAGAAGGCACTAAATTAACCGGAAGAGTAACAAATTTAACGGATTATGGATGTTTTGTAGAAATTAAAGAGGGAGTTGAAGGATTAGTTCATGTTTCAGAAATGGATTGGACAAATAAAAATATTCATCCTTCTAAAGTTGTAAATATTAATAATACTGTAGAAGTTATGGTATTAGATATTGATGAAGAAAGAAGAAGAATTTCGTTAGGATTAAAACAATGTACTTTAAATCCTTGGAAAGAATTTTCAGAAACTCATCAGAAAGGATGTCATGTTATTGGAAAAATTAAATCTATTACTGATTTTGGAATTTTTATAGGTTTAAAAGGCGGTATTGATGGTTTAGTACATTTATCAGATATTTCTTGGACAATTCCTGGGGAAATAGCGGTTCAAAAATATAAAAAAACTGATGAAATTAAAGCTGTTGTATTACAAGTTGATTCTGAAAGAGAAAGAATTTCTTTAGGAATTAAACAATTACAAGAAGATCCTTTAAACCAATTTATTAATTCTAATAAAAAAAATACAATAATTTCTGGAAAAATAATTTCAACTGATACTAAAAGTATATTGGTTAGTTTAGAAAATGGTTTGGAAGGAATTATTAAAATTTCTGAAGTCTCAGAAATATTTAAAAAAAATAAATACAATAATTTCTTTAAAGTAGGTAATATAATAACAGTAAAAATTAATAATATTGATAGAAAAAATCGAATTATTTATCTTTCATTTCAAGAAAAAGAAAAAAACAAAGAAAAAAAGATAAATAATATAAAGAAACCTAAATTGAAAGATGAAAATTTTTCTAATGTTATGTTTGAAGCTTTTAAAGCAGCAAAGAATAGCGAATAAATTTTATTTAAATATGAAAAATATATATAAAAATATATTAATTTTATAAAAAAAAATTTCTGGAGTACTGATGTACTTCAGAAATGTAATTATAATATTTTAGGAGTATTAATTATATGAATTTGCCCTTAATAATAGCTAATTGGAAATTAAATGGAAATAAAAAAATTTTTTCTACATTATTAAATTTTTTAAAAAAAAATAAAAAAGTTTTTAAACAAAAATGCAAGCTTAACATAGCTCCTTCTCATATTTATTTATATAAATTTAGAGAAATTATAAAAGAAAATCAATGGATTAATTTAAGCGCTCAAAATGTTGATATACATGTTTCCGGGGCTTTTACAGGAGAAATATCAGCGTTAATGTTAAAAGATATGTTGGTAACTCACGTAATTATTGGTCATTCTGAAAGAAGAAATTTTCATAATGAAAATGAATACCTAATTGCTGAAAAATTTAATTTATTAAAAAAACAAAATTTAATTCCTATTTTATGCATAGGAGAAACCATAGAAGAAAAAAAAGATAATAAAACCATAGAAATTTGTAAAAAACAAATAGATATTATTTTTGAATTAGTTGGAAAAAAAGCATTTTATAATACTATTATTGCTTACGAACCTATTTGGTCTATTGGTTCAGGAAATTCTGCTAATCCTAAAGAAGTGCAATTTATTTTAAGTACATTACGTACATATATTAAAGAAAAAAGCTCTTCTTTTTTAGAAGATTTTTATTTATTATATGGTGGTTCTGTCAATGAAAATAATATTCATTTTTTTTGTAAAGAAAAAGATATAGACGGATTTTTAGTAGGAACAGCCTGTTTAAATTTTGATATTTTTTTAAATATTTTAAAGAAAATTTGATAAATACATATATTTTTTATAAAAATAGGCCGGTTTACCCGGCACCATTTTTTAAAATAATTTTTTAGCGGTTTCTAACCAATCTTTTTTGAAAGGACGTCTCATATGTTTTAAAGCATCAATTATATCATGATTAACCATTTTTTCATTTTGTATACCAATACACCTTCCATTACTATTTCCTTGTAATAATAGTTCAATAGAGTACGCTCCCATACGAGAAGCTAAAATTCTATCATATACTACAGGAGAACCTCCTCTTTGAATATGTCCTAAAATAGTAGCTCTTGTTTCTCTTCCAGTTTCTTTTTCAATATATTTAGCTAATTTTTCTACATCACATATATATTCTGTAATGGCGACTATTGCATGTTTTTTCCCTTTTTTAATGCCTCTTTTAATTTCTAATAATAATTCTTTTTTTTTATATTCTAATTCTGGTAATAATATGAATTCACAGCCTCCAGCTATTGCTGCTCCTAAAGTTAAATCTCCGCAAGTTCTACCCATCATTTCTACAATAGAAATTCTCTGATGAGAAGATGAAGTATCTCTTAGTCTATCTATAGCTTCAACGACTGTTCCTAATGCTGTAAAATACCCTATTGTATAATCTGTTCCTGGTATATCATTATCTATGGTAGCAGGTAAACTAATACATGGAAATCCTGTTTCTGAAATTAATTTCGCCCCTATATATGATCCATCTCCTCCAATAACTACCAAAACATCAATTCCATTTTTTTTCATATTTGAAATAGCAATAGAACGTACATTTTTTTTAGAAAATTCAGGAAATCTTGATGAACCTAAAAAAGTTCCTCCTTTATTAATAATATCTGAAACACTATATCTATCTAAATTTTTCATTTTATTTTTAAATAAACCTAAAAATCCGTCATATATTCCAAACACTTCTAGTTTTTCACTAATTCCTGCCCTTACAACACTTCGAATAGCTGCATTCATACCTGGAGAATCTCCTCCACTAGTGAGTACACCAATTCTCTTAATCATTTTTATCTCCAGATAGTTTTAATTATTTATAAAAATTTTATATTTTTTAAATAACACTTATTTTTTTGAAAATAAAAATTTTTTGTAACTCTAATAAAATAATGTGGAAAATATTTTAAGAAGTTTAAAATTTCTTTTATCTAAAAAAAAATAATATAAATTATTTTTTAAATTAAAAAAATAATTTTAAAAATATATATTATTTATTTTTTTAAATTTTATTTTTTAAGAAAATAATATTTAATAGGTATTATTTTTTCATCAAATTCATAAACAATTGGAGTTCCAGTAGGAATATCTAAATTTATAATTTGGTTATCTTTAATATTAGATAAATGTTTCATCAATGCTCTTAAAGAGTTACCATGAGCTACTATTAAAACAGTTTTATTTTTTTTTATTTTAGGAAATATTTCTTTATTCCAAAAAGGAATTACTCTATCTTTTGTCATTTTTAAACTTTCAGACATTGGTTTTTCTAGATCACTTATTTCTCTATATTTTTCATCATATCCTGAATAAATTTGATTAATTTTCTCTAGTTTTGGAGGAACAATTTCATAACCTCTTCTCCATTGTTCTACAACTTTTTCACCATATTTTGAAATAGTTTCTAATTTATTTACACCTTGTAATGATCCATAATGTCTTTCATTAAGACGCCATGTTTTTTTTGTTGGTAACCAAGATTGATTCAGTTCTATTAAAATATTCCATAATGTATGAATGGCTCTTTTTAATAGAGATGTAAAACAATAATCGAAGTAAAATTTTTTAGATTTTAATAATTGTCCTGATTTTTTTGCTTCTAATAAACCTTGTTCAGATAAATCTATATCGTGCCAACCAGTAAATCTATTCAACTTATTCCATTGACTTTCCCCATGACGAATTAAAACCATTTTTGTAATTTTCATTAGAATTCCTTAGTATGTAGTTTTAAAATTTTTTTTAAGTTCTATTAAACAAGTAATTGTTTTTAACAAAATTAATAGAGTTAACAATAATTGTTAAAAATATATTTTTATTAATAAATAATAGTAAAATTTATTAAAAATAAAATTTTCTTTAAAGCTCTAAAAATAACATTGATATGTTTTCTAACATTTCTTTTAAATAATTTAAAAAATTTATAGATTCTTTTCCGTCTATAATTCTATGATCGTAAGATAATGATAAATACATCATAGGAGCTATTTTTATTTCATTGTTTATTACCACTGCTCGATCTTTTATCGTATGCATTCCTAAGATAGCTGCTTGAGGAAAATTAATAATAGGAGTCGATAGTAAAGATCCAAAAACTCCTCCATTAGTAATTGTGAAAGTTCCGTTTTTAAGTTCTTTAATATCTAATTTCCCTTTATTACCTTGTTCAGAAAAATATCTTATTTTTTTTTCTATTTTCGATATGCTCATTTTATTTGCATTTTTTAAAATAGGAGTAATTAAGCCTCTTTCAGTAGAAACTGCAATATTAATATCAAAATAATTAAACAGTATTAAATCATCATCTTTAATAGAGGAATTAATTGAAGGAAATTTTTTTAAACATTCTACTACTGATTTAATAAAAAAAGACATTAAACCTAATTTAATACCATGTTTTTTTTTAAAGAAAATACCGTATTTTTCTCTATATTTAATAATAGAGCGCATATTAACTTCATTAAAAGTTGTTAACATAGCCGTAGAATTTTTAGCAATAAGTAAACGTTCAGCAATACATTTTCTTAAAGGACTCATTCTTTTTCTTGTTATACTTCTGGTGCTTGAATTTAAATCAATTTTATTTTCTTTTAATTGAAATCTTTCGTTATTATTTTTGTTATTAATAGTATTTTTTTGCGTATTATAAAAATTTTCTTTTTTATGTTCTTTTTTTAATAAAGAAAAACTTTCATTTTTTAAAACATTATTTTTTTTAGAAGATAAAGATCTTCTTAAAGATGGACTGAAATGTTTCTTTTTATTTTCTTCATTTAATTTACTTTTTTCTTTTATTTTTTTTTCTTTATTTTCTTTTTCAATAATTTCTCCTAAAATTTGTTTTGATGTTACAATTGATCCTTCTTTTTCAAAAATTTTAGAAATAATTCCTTCATAAGAAGATGGTATTTCCAATATTACTTTATCGGTTTCGATATCTACTAAAATTTCATCTTTTAAAATAACATCTCCAGTTTTTTTATGCCAAGAAGCAACAGTAGCGTTTAAAACAGATTCTGGAAGATCAGGAACTAATATTTCTACTTTTTTCATTTTTTCCTTAACTATTATTAAATTATATTTAGAGCATCAAAAATTATTTTTTGTTGTTCTTTTTGGTGAATATAAAGAAATCCTGTAGCTGGAGAAGCTGATTTAGAACGTCCCACATAACTTATTTTTTGATTTTTAAACATTATTTTTTTAAAATAACTTTTAACGTAATTCCATGAACCTTGATTTTTTGGTTCTTCTTGACACCAAATAATATCATCAATTTTATCTAAAGATTTAAATATTTTTATTATTTTCTTATTTGGAAAAGGGTATAAATTTTCTATTCTAACTATTAAAATATTATTTTTTTTGTTTTTTATTTGATTAATTAATAGTTCATAATATATTTTTCCAGAACAAAAAATAATTTTATTTATTTTTTCCTTTTTAATTTGATTTGTATCATAAATAACTGTTTTAAAATTTCCATTTTTAAGATTTTCTAAAGAAGAAAAAGTTAATGGATTTCTTAAAAGTGATTTTGGAGAAATAATAATTAAAGGTTTTTTATTTTTATTATAAGCATGTTCAATTAATAAGTGATACATTTGTCCAGAAGTTGTAGGAATAGAAATCCGCATATTTTTTTGAGCGCATAATTGTAAAAAACGTTCTAATCTTGCTGAAGAATGTTCAGGTCCTTGACCTTCATATCCATGCGGTAATAATAATACCAACCCGCTTTGTTGATTCCATTTTTGTTCGCTTGAACTTAAAAATTGATCGATAACTATTTGGGCGCCATTAGAAAAATCCCCAAATTGTGCTTCCCATACAACTAGCATTTTTTGATTAGTAGAACTATATCCATATTCAAAAGCTAAAGCTGCTTCTTCCGATAAAACAGAATCCCAAATATAAAATTTAGATTGTTTAAATTTAGAAAAAGATTTTAAAGGAATGTAAGTTTCTCCATTTTTTTGATCATGAATAATAGCATGTCTATGAAAAAAAGTTCCTCTAGAAACATCTTCTCCTGTTATTCGACAAGATATTCCTTGATTTAATAAAGTGGCATAGGCTAATAATTCCGAAGCTCCCCAGTCAAATTTTTTTTTTCCATTTGCCATATCTAATCTATCGTTATAGACATTTTTTATTTTTTTATGTAAATTAATTGTATTAGGTATAGAAAAAATGTTTATCGCTATGTCTTTAATTTTTTCAGAAAAAAAATTTTTTTTGTGATTTAAATAATTTATATCTTTTTTTATTTTTATTGGAAAAAAAATATTCTTTTTTGGTTTTATATGAATATATTTTTCATATTCGATATCTAATTTTTTACGATATTGTGATGATAAGAGTTCAATTTCATCTAATTGTATTATTTTTTCTTGTATTAATTTATTTTCATATATTTCTTTTACTGTTTTATGATTTTTTATTTTTTGATACATAATAGGTTGTGTTACGGAAGGATCATCAATTTCATTATGTCCAAATCTGCGGTAACAGACTAAATCTATAAAAATATCTTTTTTAAATATTTTTCTATATTTTATAGCTAATTTAGATATAAAAATAGCCGCTTCTGGATCATCAGCATTAATATGAAATATTGGTGATTGAATCATTTTGGCAATGTCACTACAGTACTGAGTAGATCGCAAATCTTTTCTATTAGAGGTTGTAAATCCTATTTGATTATTAATTATAATATGGATACTTCCACCAACACTATACCCTCTCGTTTGAGACATGTTCAAAGTTTCCTGAACTACTCCTTGTCCGGTAATAGAAGCATCACCATGAATAATTATTGGAACAATTGTATTACTATTAAATAATTTTTTTTTATCCAAATAAGCTCTAGAAGAACCAAGAACAACAGGAGAAATAATTTCTAAATGAGAAGGATTGAATTTTAATTCTATTAAAATTTCATTTATTTTTTTTAGCTTTGATTTAAAACCCATATGGTATTTTACATCTCCACTATACGATCTTTCTAAATTTTTTGAAGAAAATTCAGAAAAAATATTCCTTATTTTTTTTCCAATAATATTAGCTAATACATTTATTCTTCCTCTATGTGCCATTCCTAAAAATATTTTTAAAACATGTAATTTACTAGATTGTAATATCATTTCGGATAGCATTGGTATTAATGTTTCTGAACCTTCTAAAGAAAATCTTTTTACTCCTGGAAATTTGATATTCAAGTATTTTTCTAAGCTTTCAGCAGAAATTAAATATTTTAAAATTTCTTTTTTTTTATGTGTATCGAATAAAAAACTTTTATCTATAGATTCAACATTTTTTTGTATCCAATTTCTTTCTTCGACATTTTCAATGTGCATATATTCAATTCCAATAGAATTGGAATATATTTTTTTTAAATCGATATAAAGATTTTTTAAAGAAGAATATTCTTTACTATTATTTAAATAGTAAAAATTTTTATTTTGAACGAATTGATTTATGTTTTTTTTATAATAAAAATATTTCATGTCTTCGCTAAATTCTGTTCGAGAATTTTTTAAAGGATCTAGTTTAGCGTATCGATGGCCATATCTTCTAAATGAATCAATTAATTTAAATATTTCAATAGAAAAACTATTTATTTCTTTATTTTCAAATTCATTTTTTTTTAAAAAGTTTTTATTAAAAACATTATCTTTATTTTTTGTTTTTTTAAAAAATTGTAAAAATATTTTTTTCCAATTTTCATCTATCAAACTTGGATTATTCAAAAATTTTTTATATAGATTTTCTACATAAAATTGATTACTATTTATCATATTAATAAAATCATCCCATGATTTTATAAGTTCATTATTCATAAAATTTCCTTAAGGTTCTAAAAATAAAAAATATTTTTTTGTTCATAAAAAACTTTTATTACTTTCAGTATTCATAAATTTTTTTAGATTTTTCTTATATATTGATTTTTTCTAAAAATTTTATAAATTAAGAAATTTATTTATACCGGATTATCTATATTAAAAAACTTAGCATTTAACGCATATTTTTCTTTTAACCATTTAGTTAAAGCTTTTATTCCATCTATTTCGCTTACATGATGTCCTATAGAGAAAAAATGAATTTGGTTTTCTTTAACAAAATGAATAGTTTCTTCAGACATTTCTCCAGTTAAAAATGTATTTATTCCAAATTTTACTGCTTCTTCTAAAAATTTTTGTCCTTTCCCACTACACCAAGCTATTTTATCTATATATTTTTTTTCATTAGGTGCATAATAGAAAGGAATTCTATGATATTTATTTATAATTTTTTCTCTTAATTCTTGTCCTGTTATTTTTTTTTTAAATTTTCCCCAAGGTACTATAGGTAGTATATTACCAATAATTTCTATACCTAATTTGTTTGCTATTTGCCTATTATTTCCTATTTTTTCGTGTATATCTAATGGAAGGTGCCAACTATATAAATTAATATCATTACATAATAATGTTTTAATTCTTTTCTTTAAAATTCCTGTAATAGGTCTAGGAGATCCATTCCAAAAATAACCATGATGAACAATAATTGCATCTGCTTTTTCTTTAACGGCTAAATTTAATAAATCTTGGCAAGCTGTTACTCCAGTAACTATTTTTTTTATATTTTTTTTTCCTTCTACTTGTAATCCATTAGGAGAATAATCTTTAATTATTGTACTATTTAATTTTTTATTAATTATTTTTTCTAAAGTTATATTTAACAATTTTAAAAGAACTCCTCTTTTTTAATTTTCTTTATTATTTTTAGCTTTTTTAAATTCTTCACAAAATTTTTTTTTTGTTAATTGGTAATTAACAATTGGACTAGGATAATTAATATTATTTTCTTTTTTATCTTTCCATTCTTCTGGATTATGTATAAATTTAACAGGTACTTTTTTTAACTCGGGAATAAAAGAATATATAAATTTTCCTTCAGGATCAAATTTCTTACTTTGTATTGTTGGATTGAAAATCCTAAAGTAAGGAACAGAATCGAATCCTACTGAAGCTGTCCATTGCCATCCTCCAATATTAGAAGAAAAATCTCCATCAATCAATTGAGACATAAAATATCTAGCACCCTTTCTCCAATCTATTAAAAGATTTTTAGTTAAAAAAGAAGCTGTGATCATTCTTAATCTATTATGCATCCAACCTATTTTTTTTAATTGCCTCATAGCAGCATCTATTATCGGATAACCTGTTAACCCTTTTTTCCAAAAAGAAAAATATTGATTATTATTATTCCATTTTATTTTTTTTTCCCAAAAAAAAATAGATTCTTCTTTTCCAATTAAAGAGTATGAGTTCAATGTATGTTTATAAAACTCTCTCCATATTAACTCATTTAACCAAGTCATTTTATCATTATTAATATTTTTAAAAGAAATTTTTTCTTTAAATATTTTAGCTAAACATTGTCTAGGAGACAAAATTCCAATACTTAGGTAAGGAGATAATAAGCTAGTTGAATTTAATCCAAAAAAATTTCTATTTAAAGCATAATTAAAATATTTTTTTTTAAAAAAAGTATTTAATTGTTGAATAGCATGATCTTCTCCAACAGGAAAAAGTTTAGTAGAAAATTCTTCTTTAGGAAAAGAAAAATAAGAAATTTTAGAAGAAGTATCTTTTATTCGTTTAAAACAAATATCTGGAGTTGGAAAACATTTTATTTTTTTATTATCTAAATAACTAAAAACTTTATTTTTAAAAGGAGTATATTTTATATATTTTTTTTTTTCGGAGTTATAAATCAATTTTGGTGATACGATAATAGAATCATGATATCCAATCATACTTATATTTTCTAAACATAATAATTTTTTTATTTTTTTATCTCTATTTTTTTCATTTATTTCATATTGTTTGTTAAAAAATAATGTTTTAACATGTTTTTTTTTACAAAATTCGATTAAAAATGGAATCGAGGCATCGAAGTTTGGTTTTTCATAATAAAAAAAAGGAATACCCAATAAATTTAAGTTTTTTTCTAATAAAATTAAATGTTTATAAATAAAAGAAGATTGTTTAAAAGACATAAAATGAGAATTCCATTGTTTGGGAGTAGCTATAAAAATAGCTATAACTTTTTGTATTTTATTCTTACATGCTTGATATAAAGCAGTATTATCGTGTATACGTAAATCGTTTCTAAACCAAACTAAGTTAACATTCATATTTACTTTTTCTTGTTTTAAATTTAAATTTTAAAAAATTTATTTTTTATATTTTAAACTAAATTAAATTTTAATTGAATTTGAATGTAATCTTTTTATAATATTTAATATAAAAATATTTTTTTAATTAATTTAAAATATTAATTATATTAATAATTTTCGATAATTCAAATAAATATTAAATATTTAAACAGGAAAAAAAATGAAAGAAATTGGTATTTTTTTTGGTAGTGATACAGGTAATACAGAACTAGTTGCTAAATTAATTTTTAATCATTTTGGAAAAGAAAAAGCAAAATTATTTGATATAGCAAATAGTGAAAAAAAAGAAATGGAATCATTTAAAACACTAATTTTAGGCATACCTACTTGGTTTTATGGAGAAATGCAATCTGATTGGGATGATTTTTTACCAATTTTAAAAACTATCAACTTTGAAAAAAAAACTATTGCTTTATTTGGTTGTGGGGATCAAGAAGATTACGCAGAATATTTTTGTGATGCAATGCGTGTTGTATATGATATTGTTAATAATAATAAAGGGAAAATAATTGGAAAATGGCCAACAAAAAATTATTCTTTTGAATCTTCAAAAGCTTTATTAAATAAAGAATATTTTTTAGGTTTAACAATTGATGAAGATAGACAACCTAACCTAACTAAAAAAAGAGTATTAACTTGGACTAACAGCCTTATTATCAAATTAAAAAATGCAAAAAAATAATTTTTTATAATTATTCTTCATTGAGAAAAAATAATGTCTTTAAAAATATTAAAGGGAATTTTAAGAGAAAACGTTCGTAAAAAAACAAAATTTAATTTAAAAAATAATTTTTTCATAGGATATGATATTTGGAACTTATATGAATTATCATGGTTAAATTTAAAAGGTATTCCACAATTAGCTTTAGGAATAGTAGAAATTGATGCAAAAAGCATCAATTTGATAGAATCGAAAAGTTTAAAACTTTATCTACATGAATTGAGTAATAAAACTTTCTTTTCAAAAAAAGAATTCAAGGAAAAAATTAAATCTGATTTAAAAAAAATAGTTAAAGGAAAAATAGTTGTTAATTTATTTAGATTAAATCATGAAAACTTTAATTTAATTAGAGAACCTTATGGAGTAAATCTAGATAATGAAAAAATTAATTTTTTTAATAATTTAAAAGATAAAAATATTTTATGTATAAATAATAAAACTGAAATAATAAAAGAGTCTTTATATAGTAATTTATTAAAATCTAACTGTCCAATTACCAATCAACCTGATTGGGCGTCAATAGAAATTTCGTATAAAGGATTTCCTATAAATAGGAAATCATTATTTATATATTTAATAAAGTTTAGAAACACTAATAAATTTCATGAAGATTGTGTTGAAAAAATTTTTTCAGATATTATAGATTTTTGTAATCCTATAGAACTAACAGTTTATGCTAGATATAACAGAAGAGGAGGTATTGATATTAATCCTTGGAGAAGTAATAAAGCTTTTTCTCCTTCATATAAAAGATTTGTTAGACAATAAAATTGTTTACTATGCTATGTTACATAGCATAGTAAATATTACCGAATAGTATTAATTTTTAATTTGATATATTTTTTGTAATTTTTTCATTTTTACTTTCGATATTTATTTTTCTTGGTTTTTCTTTTTCAGGAATTTCATATTCAAATACTATCTTTAATATTCCTAAATTCAAATTTGCTTTTTTAACTTCAAAATGGTGATCTAAATTAAAAATTAAAGAAAAATTATTTTTTTTAATTCCATAATGTAAAATCTTTTCTTTTTTATCAGTAGAAACAGATTTTTTTTGTTTTCCGATAATTTTCAATTGATTTTTATGAATGCTGATATCTAAATCATTTTCAGAGTATCCTGGTATACTGATTTCTAATTCATATTTTTTTTCGTCTTTTTGAATTAAATTATACACGGGATAGTTAGATATAGGTTGTTCTCCTGTTAAAGTGCTAAACATTTTATCTATTTGATTAAATCTATCAGAAAAAATATTTTCATTAAATGATGGTATTAAAGATAAAGTATGATAAGACATTTTATCCTCCCTTTAAATATCATTTTTATAAAATTTATAATTTTTATTATTTTTCATAGAATTTTACATTCTACTAAGTAATATTGTGTTTATTTTTTATTTTTCAATAGTGTATTTAAAAAAAATATTTATTTTAATACTAATTATTAATTAAACATTTTTACTGTTTATTAGCACGGCTAAATCTAATACTTTACTGGAATAACCGGTTTCATTATCATACCAGGAAATTAATTTTACAAAATTATTATTTAATGCTAATCCGGCTTTTTCATCAAAAATAGAGGTACATTTATTTCCATTAAAATCTGAAGACACTAGCTCTTCATTTGTATAACCAATAATGCCTTTCATTTCGTTTTTTGATGCAGATTTTATAGTTTTACATATTTCGGAATAACTTACTGATATTTTACATCTAATAGTAAGATCGACAACCGATACATTTGCAGTAGGAACTCTAAACGCTATTCCAGTTAATTTTCCTTGTAGTTCGGGTAATACTTTTCCTACAGCTTTAGCAGCTCCTGTAGAAGAAGGTATAATATTTTGTAAAGCTCCTCTACCGCCTCTCCAATCCTTAATAGAAGGACTATCTACGGTTTTTTGTGTAGCAGTAGTAGCATGTATTGTTGTCATTAAACCTTCGATAATATTAAATTTTTCATGAATAATTTTTGCTATGGGTGCTAAACAATTTGTAGTGCAAGAAGCATTAGAAACTATTTTTTCTCCTTTATATTTATCAAAATTCACACCTTTAACAAACATAGGAGTTTTATCTTTAGAAGGACCAGTAATAATAACTTTTTTTGCTCCTCCCAAAATATGTCTATAAGCTGTTTCTTTAGTTAAAAAAATACCAGTTGATTCTATTACTACATCTACATCTAATTTACCCCAATTTATATCTTCAGGATTTTTTTTTGAAAAAACTCTAATTTTTTGTTTATTTATAAATAAATAATCATCTTTAACTTCTATTTTTTTATAAAATGTACCATGAGTTGAATCATATTTGAGTAAATAAGCTAAATATTTAACATCAACAAGATCATTTATTGCTACTACTTGAATTTCAGAACGTTCTTGAGCTAATCTAAATACTATTCTACCAATTCTACCAAATCCGTTAATTCCAATTTTAATAGTCATATTTTTTCGCTTTATTTAGGATTATAATTTAAAAACAAGTTTTAATTAAAATTATTAAAAGTACTTGTATACTAATACAATATTATATATTTGATAAATAAAATTTATTTTTTTTATTTTAAAAATAAAAGAAAATTTTTATTTTTTTAGAAAAAATTTTTTTTATTAGAAAATAAATTTTGTTATTAAGCTTACTTTTTGATTTTATAACTAATTTTATATATAAATATTACACCAAATTTAAAAAATAAAAATAAAAAAAATATTAAAAATTGTTTATCAATGCGCAAAAAGTATTTTTTTTAAAAAAAAGAGATATTTGATAAATATCAATATATTTTTATTAAAAAATAACTGAAAGTTAAAAAATAATTTATACATTATATAAATAGCATCTATAAAGTGTTATCTGCTAGATAATTAGGATATAATATTAATTATTAGTAATTATTAAAATTGAATTTCTATTCTTTTTAAAACTTAATTTCGGTTTATTTAATATGTCCCCATCATTTTATTTAGATGATATTTTTAACGACAAAAACAAAAAAGAAAAAAAAAATTTTTTTTCAATAAATGAACTTGTTGTACATTTTGAGCATGGTATAGGAAAATATTTAGGGTTAATTAATTTAAAAAATAATGAGGTTGAATCAGAATATATTATGTTAGGTTATGCTAACAATACAAAATTATATGTACCAATTGCCTCTTTACATTTAATTTCAAAATATAGAGGAATTAAAAAAGAAAATGTTGATTTAGATAAATTAGGAAATGAAAATTGGAAAAAAGAAAGAAAAAAAACCATTAAAAATATTGAAGATACAGCAATAATATTATTAGATATATATTCAAAAAGAAAAGTAAAAAAAGGATTTTCATTTGAAAATAATATAGATTTATATAAAAAATTTTGCAGAAATTTCTTATTTAAAACAACACCTGACCAACAAAATGCTATTGATTCTGTATTAAAAGATATGTCTAAGTCAATTCCAATGGATAGGCTTGTCTGTGGAGATGTAGGATTTGGAAAAACAGAAATTGCAATGAGAGCTGCTTTTGTATCAATATGCAATAAGAAACAAGTACTTATTTTAGTTCCTACAACTTTATTATCACAACAACATTTTTTTTCTTTTGAGGAAAGATTTAAAGATTTTTCAACAAAAATTTCTGTTTTTTCAAGATTTTGTAAAAAAGAAAAAGAAACTATTCTTCAAATTCAAAATGGAAAAATAAATATATTAATAAGTACTCACAAAATTTTATTTAAAAAAATAAAATGGCATAATTTAGGATTATTAATTGTCGATGAAGAACATAGATTTGGTGTAAAACAAAAAGAACTAATTAAAAAATTTAATATAAATATTGATATATTAACTTTAACAGCAACTCCTATACCTAGAACATTGAACATGTCTATGAATGGAATTAAAGATATTTCTATTATTAATACTCCTCCTAATAGAAGGCTAGCTGTTAAAACATTCGTAAAAAATTATGATTCTAAACTGATTAGAAGAATAATTCTTAAAGAAATTAATAGAGGAGGACAAGTTTATTATTTATTTAACAAAGTTAAACATATTTATAAAATAGCAAATAAACTAAAAAAATTAGTCCCAGAAGCTATGATAGACGTGGGACATGGAAAAATGAATGGAAAAGATATAAGAAAAATTATAAGAAATTTTTTTCATAAAAAATTTAATGTTCTTGTATGTACAACAATTATTGAGACTGGAATTAATATAACAAATGTTAATACTATCATAGTAGAACAAGCAGATTATTTTGGATTGTCACAATTACATCAATTAAGAGGTAGAGTAGGCAGATCTTTTTATCAGGGATATGCTTGGTTATTAGTATATGATTATAAAAAAATTACAGAAAATGCTAAAAAAAGATTATCCGTTATTTCTTCTTCAAAATATTTTGGTGCAGGACTAACCTTATCTACTTATGATTCTGAAATCAGAGGAAGTGGTGAGTTATTAGGAAAAAAACAAAGCGGACATATAAAAAAAATTGGAATTTCCTTATATACAAAATTTTTAAAAAATGCCATTTGGAACTTAAAAAATAAAAGTGAATTTTCATTATCGAGAATAACTACTTTTAAACCAGAAATAGATTTAAAAATATCCGCTTTTTTACCATCTAAATATATTTCAGATGTAGATATTCGCTTATTTTTTTATAAAAAGATCTCTAATTGTCAAACTATAAAAGAATTAAAAATTTTAAAAAATAAGATATTTATAAAGTTTGGGATTATTCCTAATGTTGTAAAAAATTTATTTAAAATTGAAAAAATTCGTCTTATAGCAAAAAAAATTGGAATTAAACGAATTACTTTTTCTGAACCAAAAGGTAAAATCGATTTTTTTAAAAAGAATTCGATTGATATTGAAAACTTTTTTAGAATATTAAATTCTGAAACTGAAACTTGGGAAATGAATGGAAAAACATCGATTTTTTTTAAAAAAAAATTTGATAAAAATATAAATTTTTTGAACTGGATAAAAAATATTTTAAATACAGTAAAATAAATAAAAAAATTATTTTAAATAAATATTAAATATTAATTACATATTGATATATTTATATATATCAATTATAGTTAATTTTATAAATACTTAATTGTATTTTTTAAGTTTTTTATTAAGGAACATTTATGAACTTGTATATTTATATTTCCTGTCCTGAAAGTAGAACTATTGAAGTATGGAGATTAAAAACTAATCATTCTATTCAGTTAATTCAAAGAATAAATACATTAGGAGAAGCCCAACCTATTAAAATTATTAAAGATATCAATAAACTTTATGTAGGAATTAGACCAAATTATTGTTTAATTACATATAATATTAATTCTAATGGTACTTTAACCGAAATTTCTCAAACAAAATTACCAGCTTCTCCTAATCATATTGCATCTGATGATGATTATAATTTTTTATTTATTAGTTCATATAAGTATGGCTGTCTCGTAGTTGTACCCTTAGATAATTTTTATATTCCAGGAAAATTTATACAAAAAATATCAAATTTAGATGGCTGTCATTTTTCTCATCTTAATTTATTTACTAATTCTTTATTTGTTACAGCTCTTTTAAAAGATAAAATTTATTTATATCCTTTCAAAAAAAACCAAGGATTAAAAGAAAAATCTTTACATTATATAAAAATAAATAAAAATTCTGGTCCTCGACATATGGTATTTCATAATAAAAAAAAAATGGCATATTCAATTAATGAACTTAATAGTACTGTTAATGTTTGGGAACTAAATAAAGATATTAAAAAAATAAAGTGTGTTCAAAATATAGATAGTTTGCCTAAAAATTATACTGGAAGTCGATGGGCTTCTGAAATACGTTTAAATTCCACTAACAATTTTTTGTATACTTCTGATCGTTCAAAAAATATTATTTCTCTTTTTTCGGTAGAAAAAGAAACAAGTTTGCTAAAATTAAAAAAACATTTTGATACTGAAGAACAACCTCGCTCTTTTAATATCGATGAAAAAAATAAAAAATTAATTGTTGTCGGCCAAAAATCTAATTGTATGAGTATATATACTATACTTTCAGATACAGGATATCTTCATAAAGAAAAATCTATTTTAATAGGAAAAGGACCTATTTGGATAGAAACTATGTATAAATAAAAATTTTTTTGCTATAGAAAATTTAAAAATTTAAAAAATATTTAATTTTGCATTAAAAATATTTTTAAATAAAAAAAAAGCGACTATTTAATGATTCTATCATAACGGAAATAAGTTTTTTTAACGATCTTTCATCAATAATATAAGCCGGCATAATATATATTAATTTTTTAAATGGTCTGATCCAAACTCCGTTTTGAACAAAAAAATATTGAATTTTTTTAATGTTTATCTCTTTTTTGCAATCAATTACAGCTATTGCACCTAGTATACGAACATCATACACCATAGGATGATTTTTTATCGCAAATAAATATTTAGAAAAAATTTTATTAATATTAGAAACTTGTTTTTTCCATTTATTTTCTTGTAATATACTTAAATTTTCTGTAGCCACAGCGCATGCTAATGGATTTGCCATAAATGTCGGTCCATGCATTAAATGTCCTGGATGATTATTACTAATTTTTTTGGAAATTTTTTTAGTGGTTAGAACAGCCGATAAAGTTAAGGTGCCTCCTGTCATTGCTTTTCCTAAACATAAAATATCAGGAGAAATATTGGCATGTTCATAAGCAAATAACTTTCCGGTTCTTCCAAATCCAGTAGCTATTTCATCTAAAATTAATGGTATTTTATAATCAGTGCAAAATGATCTAACTTTTTTTAAATATTTTGGATGATAAAATTTCATTCCACCAGCACCCTGCACTATAGGCTCTAAAATAACAGCAGCTATTTTTTTAAAATTTTTTTTTATTAAATTTTCAAAAGAATTAATATCATTTTTTTTCCATTTTTTCCCAAATTTTGATTTAGGAGAATCTGCAAAAAAATGAGTAGGTAAATAGTTTCTATATAGTTGATGCATCGAGTTTGTAGGATCAGAAACAGACATTGCTGAAAATGTATCTCCATGATACCCATTTTTAATAGTAAGAAAAAACTTTTTTTCAAAATCCTTTTTTTTCCAGTATTGTAACGCTATTTTCATAGCTATTTCAATAGCAACAGATCCGGAATCAGCTAGAAAGACATGTTCTAGTTTTTTATCGGTCATAGAAATTAATTTTTTACATAATGATATTGCTGCAGGATGAATAATTCCTCCAAACATAATGTGAGAAACATTTTTTATTTGATTTTTTAATGCGTTATTTAAACGAGGATTATTATAACCATGTATGGTTGCCCACCAAGAAGACATCCCATCGATTAATTTTTTTCCATTGCTTAATGTTAAAAATATTCCTTTAGCAGAAATTATAGGATAACAAGGTAATGGATTTTCCATTGAATCATAAGGGTGCCAAATATGCTTTGAATTAAAAATTAAATCATTTTTATTCATTTCGAATATATAAAAAACATAAATTTTTGTATAATACTTATTATAAGCTTTTACTTTAAAAATTCCATAAAATATTTATAAGGTTAAATATGAAAAAATCATGGTCTATTCTAGAAACTAAAAAACTTTTCAACATGCCTTTTTTAGACGTTATGTTTTATGCCCAGAAAGTTCATAGAAAAAATTTTGAACCTAATAAAATTCAAATTAGTACTTTACTTTCGATAAAAACCGGTACCTGTCCTGAAGATTGTAAATATTGCTCTCAAAGTTCTCGATACAAAACTAATATAAAAAATGAGAATTTAGTTAAAATAGAAAATATATTACAGGCAGCAAAAAAAGCAAAAAAATCTGGTGCTGAAAGATTTTGTATGGGCGCTGCTTGGAAAAACCCTAAAGAAAAAGATATGATTTATTTAGAAACTATTATTAAGCAAGTTAAAAAATTAGGTATTGAAACATGCATGACATTAGGGTCGCTTTCATTTGAACAAGCAAAAAGATTATCTGATGCTGGTTTAGATTTTTATAATCATAATTTAGATACTTCGGAAGAATTTTATAAACAAGTAGTAACCACAAGAAGTTATCAAGAACGATTAGATACTATAGATGTAGTTAGAAAAACAGGGATGAAAGTCTGTTCTGGAGGAATTATGGGTCTTGGTGAAACTGAAGAAGATAGAATCAAATTATTAATAAAATTGTCTAATTTACCCAAGCCTCCAGAAAGTGTACCGATAAATATGTTAGTTAAAATTCCTGGAACACCTATGGAAAATAATAAAATTATTAACAAATTTGATTTTATTCGAACTATTGCTGTTGCAAGAATAATGATGCCTAACTCATTTATACGTTTATCTGCAGGTAGAGAAGAAATGAGCGATGAAATGCAAACAATGTGTTTTATGGCAGGTGCAAATTCAATCTTTTATGGATCAAAGTTATTAACAACTAAAAATAAAGATGAAGAAAAAGATCGTTTTTTATTTAAAAAATTAGGAATTAAAATGAAAGTTGGAGATTAAGTTAAAAAATAAGTTTTTTTTATTAATCAAAAATTATATTTTTTATTTAAAAAAAATAAAAATCGTTTAAATGTACAAAAAAATATTTATAGATAGAATATAATTCTAAAATTATCCAATTTTAGAATTATATTCATATTTTAAGAAAAATTTTTTATTTTTAATTTTTTTATAAAAATATTGAATAATTACTTCATTTAATTTTAAAAATAAATAAATTTTTATTAATATAAATATCATTATTTAAGGTTAAACATAATGAAAAAAAAAATTTTCTTTATTACAGGAACAGATACTAATATTGGAAAAACTACAGCAAGTATTTTTTTACTAAAAGCTGCAAAAAAAAGAGGTTATTTTACAGCAGGATATAAACCTATTGCTGCAGGGTGTAAAAAAACAAATTTTGGATTAAGAAATAAAGACGCTATTTTATTGAAAACGTATAGTACTGTAAAATTGTCATATGAAGAAGTTAATCCTTATTCATATGAATTTTTTAATCCTCCATCATTTTTCATTAAAAATAATGAAAAAAAAAATATAAGTTTAAAAAAAATTTCTTCAGGTTTAAGTGGATTATCTAAAAAAAAAGCTGATTTTATCATAGTCGAAGGGGCTGGGGGATGGCATACTCCAATATCAACGAATTATTTATATTCTGATTGGGTTATTAAAGAAAAGTTAAGTGTAATATTAATTGTAGGCATAAAAATGGGATGTATTAATCATGCTATTTTAACTAGTCGAGAAATTATAAATTCTGGGGTTCATCTTTCGGGATGGATAGCAAATCATATTAATAAAAATCTTTTTAATTCTATTTTATATGTTAATTTTATAAAAAATAAAATAATGGCTCCTTTTTTAGGTGAAATACCTTATATTAAGAATATAAATGAAAAATATAATAAAAATATTAATTTAATTTTTCCAGAAAAATAACTTTTTTTTAATAAAAAATATGTTTTTTTAAATAGGTTTAAACATTTGATTAAGACTAACTTTCTTATTAAAAAAAAGAAAATTAGCTTAATTTATAACCTATAATATAAAAAAATAAATTTTTAAAAAAAATTATTTTTTATAAACCGGATATTTTTGACATAAATTTAAAACTTGTTTCTTTATATCAAGAATTTTATTCTGATCATTTATGTTATTTAATATATCACTGATCCAGTTAGCTACTTGAGCAGCGTCAGATGTTTTAAATCCTCTCCGAGTAATTGCTGGAGTACCTATCCGAATACCTGAAGTGATAAAAGGTCCATTTATGTCATTAGGAACAGTATTTTTATTTACAGTAATATTAGCTTTTCCTAAGATAAAATCTGCTTCCTTTCCTGTAATTTTTTTATTAGATAGATTAATTAAAAATAAATGATTTTCAGTTTTTCCAGATACGATCTGGAATCCTCTTTTTAAAAAAACATTTACCATTTCTTTTGAATTTTTTATTATTTCCTTTTGATATAAAATAAACCAAGGTTCCATTGCTTCTTTAAAAGATATTGCTTTAGCTGCTATAACATGTATAAGAGGTCCCCCTTGGTTTCCAGGAAATACTGAAGAATTTAATAAAGAATAAAATTTTTCATTTTGATTTTTAGATAAAATTAATCCTCCTCTAGGTCCTCCTAAAGTTTTATGAGTAGTTGTAGTAACAACATGCGCATAATTTATAGGACTAGGATATAGTTTTGCTGCCACTAAGCCAGCAATATGTGCCATATCAACAACAAAATAGGCATTTATTTGATCAGCAATAAGTCGGATTTTTTTCCAATTGCAAATACCTGAATATGCCGAAAATCCTCCTATAATCATTTTAGGTTTATATTTTTTAGCTAACTTTTCTATTTTAAAATAATCAATTTCTTCATTTTTATTTAATCCATATGAAATAACTTTATATAATTTTCCAGATAAATTTACTGTCGCTCCATGTGTTAAATGTCCTCCATGTGATAAGGACATTCCTAAAATACAATCCCCGGGTTTTAACAAAGCAGTGTAAACAGAAAAATTAGCTTGAGATCCAGAATGTGGTTGAACATTAGCATAATCGGCATCAAATAATTTTTTTGCTCTATTTATAGCCAAACTTTCAATTTTATCTATATATTTACATCCTCCATAATATCTTTTACCAGGATAGCCTTCAGCATATTTATTAGTTAACCAAGTTCCTTGTGCTTCCATTATAGACGGGCTAACATAATTTTCTGATGCTATTAATTCAATGTGTTGTTCTTGACGAAATTTTTCTTTTTCTATTGCTTTCCATAATTCTGAATCATATTCAGAAATTTTTTTTTGAGGAAGAAACATTCTATCTCCTAAATTTTTTTATTAATAATATAATTTTTTTATTGTATTAATATTTTTATCATTTATATAACTGATGTAATTTTTAATATAAATTTAAAATTTAAAGTTTTAAAAAACTTTGAATTTTATAAATTTTCAAAAATTTATAAAGAATTTTTTCTGAAAAAAATATTACTTATATAAACACTTCTTTTAGAAAAAGAAGCAATTCACTTTCAGAAAATTTAAAATCAACTTTTTTTTTAAGATCTTTAGTTAATATAGTTTTTTTTTTAATATTTTTTGAAGTAATAAAAATAAAAATTTTTGAATTTAATTTATTTGCTTTTCTTAAATATTTTTTTTTAATAGAATGTGTTATTTCCAATAATATTTTTACATTTGTAAAAATTTCTCTTATCTTTCTACTTAATTTAAGACTTTCTAAATATAAATTAGGATATAGAAAAGCAATGAATAAATCATTTTTTTTTATAAAAAAATTCGATTTTTTCGATATTAATGAATATAATGATATTAATCTTTCCATACCTATAGCACATCCTATTGCCGGAGAAGAATAATTTCCAATTTTTTTTACAAGATTATCGTATCTTCCTCCAGCACATATTGTATTTTGTGACATATTAGAAACTTTATATTTCCATTCGAAAACAGTGTCATTATAATAATCTAGACCCCTAACTAAATTATTATTAATAGTATATTTAACCTTTATTAAATCTAATAATTTACAAAATAAATTAAATCGGAAAATAGAATTTTTATTTAAAAAATTAAATAATTTTGGACCATTTAAAAGCAATTCTTGGATATTTTTATTTTTGCTATCTAAAATCCTAAAAGGATTTTTAAATAATCTATCCTTAGATTGCTGATCTAAATTTGATTTATTTTTCATAAGAAATTTCATTAATTCTTTTTGATACACCATTCTATCTTCTATCGAACCAATAGTATTAATTTCTAAAGTTAAATATTCGTCTATATTTAATTTTTTCCACCAATTTAAATTAAGTAGAATAATTTCTAAATCAATTTCAGGTTCTAAATATCCAAATACTTCGACTCCTAACTGAAAAAATTGTCTATATCTTCCTCTCTGAGGTCTTTCATACCTAAACATTGGTCCAATGTACCATAGTCTTTGCTTTTTTTTAAATATTAAACTATGATCTAGTACTGCCCTGACACAACCAGCAGTTCCTTCAGGACGTAAGCAAATTTTATTTTCACTTTTATCTTTAAAAGAATACATTTCCTTTTCAACAACATCAGTAATTGTACCTATTGATTTTTTAAAAAGTATTTCTTTTTCTATAATAGGCAGTCGTATTTCATCATAACAATGATTAATTAATATTTTTTTTAATATATTTTCTATATAGGTCCATTTGACAACATCATTCGGTATTAAATCATGCATACCTCTTACAATCTGAATAGTATTATTCATTTATTTTTCCTATATTCGGTAAAATTTATAAATGACTTTTATATTTTAAAATTATTATTTAATTGTCCACATGCAGCATAAATATCTTTTCCTCTATTTTTTCTAATAGTATTAAAAATTTTTCTTTTAGTTAAAATTTTTGAAAAATGAACAATATTACTAGCAGTACTAGTATTGTATACAGATTCTGGAAAAGAATTCCAAGGTATTAAATTGACTTTGCTAGGAATATTTTTTAAAATTACAGCTAATTCTTCAGCATTTTTTAAAGAGTCATTTACTTTATCAAGCATAACATATTCTATTGTTATTTTTCCCTTATTAGCTTTAGAATTTTTAAGATAATTATTTGCTGATTCCAATACTGATTGGATATTATATTTTTTATTAATTGGCATTAATCTATTTCTAATTTTATTATTTGATGCGTGTAATGAAATAGCTAACTTAATATCTATTAAACCGTTTAATTTATTTATCAAAGGAACTATTCCGGCTGTAGATAAAGTAACTTTATGTTTAGAAAAATTAAAACCGTGATCGTGTAAAATAATATTTAATGCCATTACTATATTTTTAAAATTTAATAAAGGTTCCCCCATTCCCATAAAAACAATATTAGTTATTTTTTTTATTTTATTTTTTTCATTAAATAATTTTATTACATTCCATAGTTGTCCTATAATTTCAAAAACTTTTAAATTTTTTTGAAATCCCATTTTTCCGGTATAACAAAAGTCACAATTTAAAAGACATCCAATTTGTGAAGAAATACAAACAGTTGCTCTATTTTTTTCAGGAATGTAAACAGTTTCCACATGTTTTTTATTAGTTAAAAAACTCCATTTTATTGTTCCATCAAATGATTTTTTTTCTTGTATAAATTTAGGTGGATTAATAAATGAATATTTAATTAATTTATTTTTTAATTTTTTGCTAATATTAGACATTTTAGAAAAATCATCACAAAAATGATGATATATCCATTTCATTATTTGATTTGCTCTAAAAGGTTTTTCTTGAATATATTTTAAGAAATCACGCATTTTTTCAAGATTTAAATTTAATAAATTTACTTTAGGAATTTCTTTAATATTAGCTATATCATTGAATTTAAACTTCACTTTTATTTTATCCTCTTTTATTTAAAAAATAATTTATATAATTTAAAAAATTAGTTCGTAATTAAATTTATCTTTAAAAATACTTTTTTAAGAAAATTGAATAATTAATGTCAAAGACACATAAGTACTTAGCTGATATAATTAATATTATTTATAATATATATAAGAATACAACATGCATCCAATACTAAATATTGCGATTCGGGCAGCTAGAAAAGGTGGTAATGCTATTAATTATGATTTTGATAATCAAAATATTTTTTTAAAAAATAAAATAGAACATTTTAAAAAAGTAGAAAAAACTATTTTTTTTTCCTATAAAATAATGAAAAACATAATTCTTAAAACTTATCCTGATCATTATATATGTAAAATTAATGAAAAAATTAAAAAAAATAAAGAAAAAAAAATACAATGGATAATTAATCCTTTAAATGGAATAGAAAATTTTAAAAATAATTTACCTCATTTTTGTATTTCAATTGCTGTAATAATAAATTTTCGTTTAGAAATTTCTGTAATTTATGATCCATTAAAAAATGAATTATTTACAGCTGTACAAGGTAGAGGAGCTCAACTGAATGGTTATAGAATAAGATGTAATAATGATCATGTTCAAAAGAACATAATTATAGCAATTAATAAACCTTTTAATAGTCAACAACATATTACTTATTATCAAAAAATATTTAAAAATTTTGCACTTGAAAATATACATTTTCGATGTACAGGATCTAAGATGTTAGATTTTGCGTATTTTTCTAGTGGTAGATTAGATGGATTATTTTATTTTAATTTAGAAAATACATGGGATAATTATATGGCAGGAATATTACAAGTTCAAGAATCAGGAGGATTAATTAGAAATTTTTTTGAAGAAAATATTTTATTAAAAAAAAAATCAATGTTAGTAGGAAATTCTTCATGTTTGAAAAAAGTTTTTAAAAATATTTAATGAGTTCATAAGATATATTATCAATAATAATATTTTATTTTTTAAAATATATGATTTGTATATACATCACTGTTTATAATCTTTTAATTTAAATTAATTAATTTTATGAAAAAATTTTAACTAAATTGATTTAATTTATTTTAAATATACGAAAATTTTTTAAAAATATAAATTTCGTATATTTAAGAATAATTAAATTTTTTTTATTTTATATTTTTCATAAAGCTTTTTATAACCTTTTATATATACAAATAATGTTTTATATAAAAAAATATTTTTTTAAAAAATGATTCTGGTAATAAAGTTAAAAATACACTTATAATTATAGGAATAAAAAATAAATGTTCGTTTAAAGAAATATTTTTTCCATAAATAAAAAACTCTAGAAACTCTGAAATTATTGGAACAATTAAAAATACTATTGATGCATAAAAATTATTAATACTTTTTTGAAGATAAAAATACATTAGTATTGCACCGATACTAACAAAACTGCTTAAATAAAAAACTGCCATTATTGAAATAATAGAAAATTGATTTATGCAAGGATTTTCTATAAAAAAAGATATTAGTATTAATAATATTCCAGAAAAAAAAGAAGGCATAGTATTAAATGTAATAATTGAAATTTGATAAGATTTTTTTTTACATAAAGCATAAATTATTGCGTGACTAATCATTGCAAATATTAAAGAAAAAATACCAATTAAAGAATCAAAATGATGTAAATATAACTCTTTTCCTACTAAAAGAATTAGTGATATTATTGATGTAAAAATACCTAATTTTCTTAAAAAATATATTTTTTCTTTTAATAAAATCATAGATGATATTAAAACAATTACTGGCATATTTGAAAATATGATTGATGCTAATACGGAGTTCAGCGTACTACCTGCATACAGCATTAATGAAAATGGAAAAAGAAAGTAAAAAATAGATATTATAAATTGAAATTTTCTTTGACCTAAAGGAAAAAATAAAGGGGCTTTCTTAAAATAAGCAATACTTAATAATAACGGAAATGACAATAAAAATCGAAATCCGGTAGCAAATAAAGGAGGAATGGTATTCGTCGCTATTTTCATGGCTATCCATGTTGTACCCCAAATAAAAGAAACTAAAATAAATAGTGAGATTATTATCACTTTTTGCACTAAAAATCTCCTGTTTCATATAATAATTAAACTTAATTAAATATTTTTTGTATAAGAAAAAAATAATTAAATATATATTTAAAAAAAATTTTTATATAAAAAAATAAAAGATCTAATTACCTAATAATAACATTAGAATTAAAAAAAAATAAAAAAATGAAAAAAATACTAAACAAAATTTATGAAAAAAAAAATATAAGTGAAAAAGAAAGTTATTTTTTATTTAAAAATATTGTTAAAGGGAGATTAACGTCTGTACAGTTATCAACAATTTTAATCTCAATGAAAATTAGAGGAGAAACAGACTTAGAAATATTAGGAGCTGTACGAGCATTTTTAAAATATTCAAAACCTTTTCCAACTCCATCATGTGTTTTTGCAGATATAGTTGGTACTGGTGGAGATAAATTAAATAAAATTAATATTTCAACAATTAGTGCTTTTGTAGCAGCATATTGCGGTTTTAAAATTATAAAACATTGTAATTATAGTATTTCAAGTCAATCTGGATCTGCAGATTTTCTAAAATCATATGGAATTGATCCAAAAATGACAGTTAAGCAATCTTTATATTTATTTAAAAAAAATAATATTTGTTTTTTACTTGCATCAAAATATCATCCTGGTTTTCAATTTTCAAGATCAGTTCGGAAAGAATTAAAAACAAGTACTATTCTAAATATTATTGGTCCATTGCTAAATCCAGCTAGACCTAAATTAGCTATTATCGGTGTATACAGTAAAAAATTATTAATTCCTATTAGTAAAATATTAAAAACATTAAAATATAAACATGTAATTTTAGTACATAGCAATCAATGTGATGAAGTAACTCTATGTAATCCAACTGAAGTTATAGAACTATATAAAGAAAAAATTATATCTTATACTTTATATCCAAAAGATTTTGGAATGAACTCATATTCAATGGATATGTTAATGGGAGGTACAGTAAAAGAAAACTATGATATTATGAAATCTATTTTAAAAGGTAAAGGAAAACCTGCCTATAATGAAACAATATCAGCAAATGTAGGATTATTATTAAAGTTATTTGGTCATAAAAACCTAAAAGAAAATACTAATTTTGCATTAGAAAGTATTAAAAGTGGTAAAATTTATAAATTTATAAAAAATTTTTCAAAATAAAGGAAAGTTATGATTAATTCTATCTTAAAAAAAATAATATTAGATAAACTTAGTTGGATTGAAGATAGAAAAAAAAAACAACCAATAAAAGAATTTCAGAATTTCTTAAAAAAGTCTGAAAGAAATTTTTATTCTTCTTTAGAAAAGAATAAACTAAATTACATTTTAGAATGTAAAAAAAAATCTCCTTCTTTGGGAATTCTTAATGAAGAATTTAATATTATAAAAATTTCTAAAACATATAAAAAATATGCTTCTGCTATTTCTATATTGACTGAAGAAAAATATTTTTTAGGAAAATTTGAAGATATTAAAGCTGTACGAGATACAGTGCCTCAACCTATTTTATGTAAAGATTTTTTTATTGATCCATATCAAATATATTTAGCGAGATATTATGGTGCTGACGCAATTTTATTAATGTTATCTATATTAAACAGTAATCAGTATATTTTACTTTCAAACATAGCTCATAAATTAAATATGGGAATATTAACAGAAATAAATAATGAAAAAGAATTAGAAAAAGCTATAGCTTTAAAAGCTAGAGTAGTTGGAATTAATAATAGAAATTTGAACAATTTATCAATTGACTTAAATAAAACAAAGAAAATAGCTCCGTTAGTCCCTAAAAATATTAAAGTAATTAGTGAATCTGGAATTAGTAATTACTCTCAAATAAGAAAATTGAGTGGAATAGTAAATGGATTTTTAATTGGTACATCTCTAATGAAATCAAAAAATTTAGATTACGATATTAAAAGATTACTTTTAGGAAACAATAAAATTTGTGGATTAACAAATATAGAAGATGTTAAGAAAGCAAAAAAAGCTGGAGCTAATTATGGAGGATTAATTTTTTGTCCGTTTTCTAAAAGAAAAATATCCATTAAAATAGCAAAAATATTAACAAATTTAATTGAATTTAATTATGTTGGTGTATTTCAAAATTCTTCTATAAATTATATATTATCTATAATAAAAAAAATAAATTTAAAAGTTATTCAACTACACGGAAATGAAAATCAAGAATATATTTCTTTTTTAAAAAGTAAAATTCCAAGAAAAATTTCTATATGGAAAGCATATAGTATCAGAAAAAATATTCCTCCCTTAAATTTAAAAAATATAGAATTTTATTTGTTTGATAACTTAAATGGAGGCAGTGGTAAAACATTCGATTGGTCTATTATAAAAAATAAAATCTTTGATAAAGAAAAAATATTTTTAAGTGGAGGAATTAATAAAAAAAATTGTTTGTCTGCATCAAATTTAGGATTTTCTGGATTAGACTTCAATTCTGGTGTAGAAAAAAAAATTGGAATAAAAAGTAATGAAAAAATTAAATTAATATTTACAATGTTAAGAAATCATTCTTAATATATAAAAATAAGAAAAAGAAATAATGAAACTATTAAACCCCTACTTTGGAAAATTTGGAGGAATGTACGTTCCTCAAATTTTAGTCCCAGCTTTGTACGATTTAGAAAAAATTTTTTTAAATTGCAAAAAAGAAAAAAAGTTTAATAAAAAACTTTCCGAATTATTAAAAAATTATGCTGGTAGACCCACACCTTTAACATTATGCAAAAACTTAACTAAAAATACAAAAACTCGAATTTATCTTAAAAGAGAAGATTTGTTACATGGAGGAGCTCATAAAACAAATCAAGTATTAGCTCAGGGAATTTTATGTTTAAAAATGAAAAAAAAAGAAGTTATTGCAGAAACAGGGGCAGGGCAACATGGCGTAGCTGTATCTATGATTTGTTCTTTATTAGGATTAAAATGTAGAATTTATATGGGGAAAAAAGATATTGATCGACAAAAATTAAATGTATTTAGAATGAAATTAATGGGAGCTAAAGTTATTTCTGTAAATATCGGTTCTTCTAGTTTAAAAGATGCTTGCAATGAAGCATTGAGAGATTGGTCAGGAAGTTATGAATATTCTTATTATATGATTGGAACAGCTGCTGGACCTCATCCCTATCCTAGTATTGTAAAAGAATTTCAAAAAGTTATTGGGAAAGAAAGTAAAAAACAAATTTTAGAAAAAGAAAATCGTTTACCTGATGCTGTTATCGCTTGTATCGGAGGCGGTTCTAATGCTATAGGTATATTTTCAGATTTTATTAAAGAAAAAAATGTTCGTTTAATAGGCGTAGAAGCAGGTGGGGAAGGACTGCATACTAAAAAACACGGATCATCTTTAGCATTAGGAGAAATAGGTATATATTTTGGTATGAAATCTAAAATTTTACAAAATGAAGAAGGGCAAATTCAAAATTCTTCTTCTATTTCTGCAGGACTAGACTTTCCTTCCGTAGGGCCTGAACATGCTTGGTTACAAGATATAGGAAGAGCTGAATATGTTTCTATAAAAGATTCGGAAGCTTTAAATGCCTTTAATATTCTTTGCAAAACAGAAGGAATTATTCCTGCTTTAGAATCAGCTCATGCTTTATCTTATGCTATTAAATTAATGAAAGAAAATCCTGATAAGAAACAATTATTTATTGTAAATCTTTCAGGCCGCGGGGATAAAGACCTTAATACCGTTTATAATTCTTTATTAAAAGAAGGAAAAGAATATGTCAAGATATAAGAATATGTTCGATTATCAAAAAGAAATAAAAAATGAAGGTATGTTTGTTCCTTTTGTAACAATTGGAGATCCTTCTTTTGATATTTTTTTAAAAATAGTGGATGCTCTTATAAAAAAAGGAGCCAATGCTTTAGAACTTGGAATACCATTTTCTGATCCTATGGCAGATGGTCCAATTGTACAAAACGCAAATTTAAGAGCTTTTAAAGCAGGAATTAATATCCAATCTTGTTTTTCTTTATTATCAATAATTAGAAATAAATATCCTAATATTCCTATAGGAATATTAGCGTATGCTAATATTATTTTTAAATATAAAATATCAAATTTTTATGCTAAATGTAATGAAGTTGGAATAGACTCCATTTTGATTCCAGATGTTCCAATAGAAGAATCTCTTCCTTTTTATAAAGAATCATTAAAAAATAATGTATCTCAAATATTTATTTGTCCTCCTAATGCAAATAGTATTTTTTTAAATAAAATTTCTTTATATGCAAAAGGATATATATATGTTTTATCTAGGTCCGGAGTTACAGGAATTGATCAGAGATCTTGTTCTCTTAATAAAAATATGATAGATAGATTAAAAAGATATTCTTCAATTCCTTTATTACAGGGATTTGGAATTCATAAAATTAAAGAAATTAAAAATTCTATAAAAATGGGAATATCAGGAGTTATCTGTGGATCTATTTTAATTAAAATAATAGAAAAGTACCATAAAGAAGTAAAAAAAATGATTACAAAAATTAAGGAAAAAACAGAGTTTCTTAAACTATCTACTAAAAATATATATTTCTAAATAAAAAATTATTAAGATTTATAAATAAAATTTATAAGAAAGTTAAAAAAAGATATTTTTAGAAATTCAGTTTTATGTAAAGGACGATAATATATGTACATTACAAATAAAATATTATTCAATAACTCTAAAAAATTTTTTATAAAGCGTTTTTGGATTATATTTTTAATTTCTCTTTTTTCTGCTTTAATTGCAATGACTGCAAATTATTTTGTTGCTCCAGAATATAGAAAATTAAGCATTTTTTATGAATTAAATAAATATAATACTAATTACTTATTTACAAAAATTCAAACTATGCATTTTTCAGAACAAAAAATATTACTTAAGATACTATTTTCTAAAATTTTTTCTTATTTAATAAGTAATACTATTTTATTAATTGGAATAATAGGTATTCTTGAACTTTTTTTTTCAAATGAAAGTAATTTATGGAAAAAAAAATTTTATAAAATGATTACTTTTTTTCCAAACTTATTACTATTAGTTATCGTATTAACAATTATTATTCAATTTGGTTCTATGATATTTATTATTCCTGGTTTATTTATATCTAGTTTATTATCATTATCTCCTATAATTTTATTTTCCGAAGAAAAAAATGTAGTGTTTTCAATTAAAAAGAGTATCAATATAACTTTTAAAAATATGAGATTTATTTTTCCAAGTATAATTTTTTGGATACTTAGCAAAACTACAATTTTAATTATTAGTTTTATTACCAATAGTATAATTTCTTCATATTTAAATATTTTTTTATTATATTGGATTAATAATCTTTTATTATCTTTTTTAATTATATATTTATTTCATTTTTATATTTTTATTGTTAATGAAGATAGGAATTTTTTATAGTGATAAATTTGTTAGATATATTTTCCATGCTAATTTTTTATATAATATATATTAAATATAATATTTTTTTAGCTTCTATATTTTTACTTTTATCTTCAATTTTTTCATTATTAATACATATTAAAATTTATAAAAAAATAGACTTAGTGAATTTAATTAATTTTTTATTAATAATATTTATTGCATTAAATTCTATGATATATAAAAATTTTTTATTCATACAATGGAAAGTTACTGTATTAAATATAATTCTTTCAATTACTTTATTAATTAATCAATTTTTTATGAAAAAAACTTTTATAGAAAAAATTTTTGAAAAAAAAATAAATATTCCAAATGAAGAATGGAAAAAAATTAATTTTTTTTGGGCTCTTTTTTTTATTTTTTTAGGCACTTTTAATGCTTATATAATTTTAAACTTTTCTGAAATAACATGGATAAAATTTAAAATTTTCGGAATAGTTATATTAACTAGTATTGCTTTTTTATTAAATCTCTTTTATGTTTTTTACATAAAAAACAAAAAAAAATAATTTTTTAAATTGATAAGGAAAAAGTTTTAATATGGAAATAAAAAAAAATCAACCTACAGGAAAAATGGTTTTGCGAATAGTTCCCACTAATTCAAATACTAATTCAAATGGAGATATATTTGGAGGATGGATTATGTCACAAATGGATATTGCGGGGGCTATTCTTGCAAAAGAAATTTCTAAAGGGAAAGTTGTTACGGTTCAAGTTAATAATATAACTTTCTTAAAACCTATTTCTATAGGAGATATTGTTAGCTGTTATGCGGAAATTATAAAAATAGGGACAAGTTCTATTTCTATTAATATAGAAATATGGATCAAAAAAATTTCTTCTACACCTATAGGAAAAAAATATATTGTTGCAATATCAAATTTTATATACGTAGCTATTGATGATACTGGTAAACCTCGTACTATTTTAATTTAAAAAATATTAAAATAGAAATCATAAAAGAAAAAAAAAATTCTATATATATAAAGTTAAAAATATAAATTTTTTTTTATTTCATGTATGTTTTTATAAAAAATAAAATATTTTTATGTTTTAAATAACATACATGAATATAATAATAGAATTATTAAAAATAAAAAATTTTTATAAAAATTCATTTTTTTTTCTAAATAAATAATATTTAAAGAAATTTAATAATTTATTTCGAATCATAAAATAATTTCTTAATCTAATATTGAGATTATCCAAATGAAAAATAAATTTAAAAAATTTAATAATATACGTATTTTGCGCTCTCAAACTAAAAAATTTTCGTTAAAAATTTTAGAACAGATATTAAAAAAAATTAAAATTATCGTTAATGAAAAAAGAAAAAAAGAAATAAAATTACAAGAAAAAATAAGAGAAAAAAATAAAAAACTCAATCATTATCGAAAAATGTTATTGGCTGATGGAATTAGCCCTAATGAATTATTCCCAAATAAAAATTCTAAAAAGGATATTAATCAAAACAATAAAATTATTAATCCTGCTAAATATAAATATTTTAATAAAAAAGGGGAAATTAAAACTTGGACTGGAAAGGGAAGAACACCTGGTATTATAAAAACTGCTATTTTAAATAAAGAAAAAAAATTAAAAGATTTTCTTTTATAAAAAATTTTTAGAATTTAATTTTTAATTTATTAAATATTATCTATTTAATAATGAATTAAATTAAAAGAACTTTTTTTAAATATTATATTCTTAATATTTTTAATTAAAATTAATTAACTTTTTTAAAAAAAATTTGAATAAAAATATTTTTTTTAATAGACTTATTTAGTATTTTTTAAATATTAATTTTGTAAAAAAAATCTTTTAAAAATCATATATAAAGTTTAAAATTAATTAAAAAAAAAAAAAAATAATTAAATTTAAATTTAAGTTTAATTATTTAAAATTTTAAAAATAAAAGAATATACAAATCAAAACTTTATATCATTAAAATTATAAAAATAGAATATTTTTGACAGGATTTAAAAAAAGAAATAATTAATTCTATAAAAAATTTTAATTTTATTTTTTTTAAATACATTAGAAATAAATTGCAAGTATAACAATTTTTTTTATTAATAAAGTTATTTTAAATAATGTCCCATTTTTTTTTCTTTAGTCATTAAATAATTAAAATTATTAGAATTTTTTCCTGCAATAATTGATATTCTTTCAGTAACTTCTAAACCTGATTCTTTTAAAATTTTTACTTTCAATGGATTATTAGTTAATAACTTAATTTTTTTTATATTTAATATATTAAATATATCTATACAAATAGAAAAATCTCTTTCATCCGCAGAAAATCCTAATTTTTGATTTGCTTCTACAGTGTCTAAGCCTCTATCTTGTAAAGAATAAGCTTTAATTTTATTTAATAATCCAATATTTCTGCCCTCTTGTCGATGATAAATTAAAATACCTTGATTTTCAATAGAAATTAATTCTAAAGCTTTTTTTAATTGAAAGCCACAATCACATCTTAAGCTAAAAAAAGCATCTCCTGTTAAACATTCAGAATGTATTCTTGATAAGATAGGAATATCTTTTTCTATATCTCCATAAATTAATGCTATATGATTTTTATAACTATTTTTTTCTTCAAATCCTATAATTAAAAAATTTCCCCATGGAGTTGGTAAATTAGCTTCTGATATTTTTTTAACTCGCATAATAAAAAAATCCTGTTTTTTTAATATATAAAATAAATAACTAATATAATTAAATCCCATCTATATTTAATTTAAATATATTAATTTTTTTAAAATATATATTGATGTTTATATTCGAAATAAAAATCTCAAAAAAATATTTGAGTTAATTAATAATTTCTTACAACAATTACAAAGTTTAAATTAAACTAGTTTATAATTTTTTTTTAAAGTAAATAAATTTATATAAATTTTATTTTTTTATTATTAATAAATAATTAATTAAAAATTAATAAATAGTTTTTTTTATAAAAAAATACTTTATTTTAATTTTTTTAAGCAATATTTTTATACTTTATATAAGTAAACTTTACTAGTTTATATAGCTCGAATAATTAAGTCAATTAGCAGCTGGGAGCTTAGCTGCTTATTAATTTAATAACTTTTTATTAAAAAAAGTATTTTCTAATAAAAAATTCTTTATATTTCTAACATAATTAGAGATATACGAAATATTTCTAAAAATCAATCCTGAAATATTATTTCAAAAATAAAAAAAATTAATTAAAAATTCTTGATCTGATCTTTTGCATGATAAGAAGAACGAACAAATGGACCGCAAAAAGCATTAGTAAATCCCATAGAAAGTGCTTCTTTTTGAAAATCTTTAAATTCTTGAGGAGTTATATAACGTTTTACAGTTAAATGAAATTTACTAGGTTGTAAATATTGCCCTATTGTGATCATATTTACTCCGTTATTTCTTAAATCTTTCATTACTTGAATAACTTCTTTTTCCGTTTCTCCTAAACCCAACATTAATCCGGATTTAGTGGGAATATTTGGATTTCTAATTTTAAAAATATTTAATAAATTTAGAGAAGAAAAATAATTTGCTCCTGGTCGTATTTCAGAATATAAACGAGGAACATTTTCTAAATTATGATTAAATATATCTGGAAGTTCTAATTCTAATATATCCAATGCTATTTGGACTTTTTTTCTAAAATCAGGTACTAAAATTTCTATTTTTATATTCTTTTTTTTTCTAATTTCTTTGATACATTTTAAAAAATGTTTAGCTCCTCCATCACGTAAATCATCTCTAGCAACAGATGTAATAACCACGTAATTTATATTCATACTATGAATAGTTAAAGCTAAATTTTTAGGTTCATCTTTATCAATAGGCATAGGCCTACCGTTTAGTATAGCACAAAAGGGGCATTTTCTTGTGCAAATTTTTCCAAGAATCATAAATGTCGCTGTCCCATTATTAAAACATTCTCTTAAATTAGGACATTTAGCTTCTTCACAAACAGAGTTTAATTTTTTTTTTCTTAATCTATTAATCATTGTATCAATTTTTTCTGAATTCGTTGGAACTTTAATTTTTATCCAATTAGGTTTTTTTAACATAATTTATAAGAAAAAATTCTTTAAAAAATAACAAAAATTCCATTTTTTATATAAATAAAATCCTGAAAAAAATTATTTTTTTATTTTATTAGTTAACTAATAATAATAGCATAAAAGAAATAAATTTTAAGTGATAAAAAATTATTATTAATATTTTCCAAATTCTTTTAAAATTTGTTTTTTTAAAATGTTTTCTATATTTTTTAATTTTTTTGAAGACGCAAATTCAGAAAGATTTACCATTTTTATGGAATTATTTCCACAGGGAATAATATTTTGAAAAGGAATTAAATCCATATTTATATTTATCGAAAAACCATGCAAAGAATAACCATTTTTTATTTTTAATCCTAATGAACATATTTTCTTATTTTTTATATAAACTCCTGGCATTTCTTTTTTGATTTTTCCTATAACATTAATTTTCTTTAAAGTATTTAAAACAATTGTTTGTAATATTTCAATTAATTTTCGAACATGTATTTTTCTTCTCTTTAAATCAATTAAAAAATACACTAATTTTTGTCCAGGACCATGATAAGTAATTTGTCCACCTCTATCACTATTTTCTATAGGAATGTTAGTAACTTTAATAATATTTTTTTTATTCTTAATCTGACCTTGAGTATAAACAGGATAATGTTCAACGAACCAAACTTCATCTAAAGTCGTACTTTTTCGAAGAAAGTTAAATTCATTCATGGCATTAAAAACGATTTTCCAATTTTTTAATCCTAAACTGCGAATAATAATTTTTTTTTTATACACATCAAATTCCTGATTAACGTTAAAAAAATAAAAATTATTTAATGAAATTAAAACTTGATTGTTAAAAGTTATTTATTAAATAAATAATGAATATCGAATATTCATTATTTTTATTTTTAATTCGAAAAAAATTAATTTTTTTATAAAAAATTTATAAAAGTAAAAATATTCTAGATATTTAAAATGGATTTAATTCCAGTAGTTATAAATTCAATTCCTATAGAAAATAATAATAATCCCATTATTTTAGTCATAATATTAATTCCATTTTTTCCAAGAAAATCTACTATTAAAGGAGAAATTCTAAATAATGTCCAACAAAAAAATGAAAAGATTAATATCATTACACTGCAAATTGTTAAGTTTTGTAAACTAGGATGTTGACTACTCCAAACAATAGTAGAGCTTATAGCACCCGGGCCCGCTATTAAAGGCATTGCTAATGGTACTACACTAACATCATCTGATACAGCAGAGTCACATGTTATAGATTTTTTATTTTTATCTGCTTTTTTTACAATTTTTCCAGTTAACATAGAAAAAGCAATGGCAATTACTAGTATACCTCCAGCAATTCGAAAGGAATTAATTGAAATACCAAAAATATTTAAGATAGTTTGTCCTAAAAATAAAGAAATACTTAAAATAATACTGACGGATATATTAGCAATTAAGTTAGTTCGATTTCTTTCTTTAATTGTTTGTTTGCTTGTTATACTAGAAAAAATAGGAATTAATCCTATTGGATTGACTAATGCAAATAAACTAAAAAAAAATTCTATATAAATAAAAAAATCACCGAATAATATATTCATATTTTATCTCCATATTTTTGAATTAAAAATTTAAATAAAATATAATACTATTAGTCATTTTAGAAGAAATAATTAATGCATAAAAAATTAAATTTCTAATTTAAAATTAACAAATTTAAATTAATTAAAAATAAAAAATTTTCTAATAAAATTTAAAAAATAATAATATATTATATTTTTATATTGGACAAGCTATTATATTTTTTTTATCGATTTGAATATCAACAATAGTTACTGATAAAATATCAGATATTCTATAAAATATATGTGTTAAAACTTCTATAATTCCATATTCTTTATTGCATACTACTTCATTTTTTTTAGAATGTAAAAAAAATAAAGGAATAAATACATAAGCACCATTTTCAATAATTCTTGCCTTAATTCCATTTTTATAAATATCTATAATTTCTGCAGAATAAATTTTATCTTTTTCATCAATTTTTTTTAAAAAATTTACATATAGCCAATTTTGTATTTCTTTTTCAGCCATTTTATTTTTTCTACGTTGTTCATTTATTTTAATTAAAATAGATTTTTTTGGTTTTTTTACTGTTTCTTCTTTAATAATAGATTTTATTAATCGATGATTTAAAATATCTCCATATTTTCTGATTGGAGAAGTCCATGTTGCATATGCTTCTAATCCTAAAGCTAAATGTGGCTTAGGAAGTATACTTATTTTTCCAAAAGCTTGAAATTTTCGAATTCTTGCTTCAAGATAATTATCTGATAATTTGTTTATAATAAGATAAAGTTTTTTGAATCCTTTTAAAGTATTAATTTTTTTACTATCAAAAAAAATTCCATATTTTTTTAAAAATTTAACTGTAAATTTAGTATTTTTTAAATCAAATCCAACATGAGTATTATATATTCCAAATCCTAATTTTTTAGATAATATATTAGCAGCACATATATTAGCCGCGATCATTGCTTCCTCTACTATTCTATTTCCAATTTTTCGAGGTTCTATATAAATATTAATAATTTCTCCTATATTATTAACTTGAAATCGATATTCTAACCTTTCTTTAAAAACTAAATTATTTTTTTTTCTCCAATTTAAACGAAGTAAAGAAAATTTTTTCAATAAAATCAACTTTTTTGCTATAGAATCGCTACTTGGTTTCCAAGAACCTATATTATTTAACCAATTAGAAACATTTAAATATGTTAATTGTTTTTTGGATTTTATCCAAGCTGTAAAAAATTTAGTTTTTTTTTCTAAAATGTTTCCATCTTGAGAAATTATAATTTCGCAAACTAATGCTGGTCTTTTTTTATTCGGACATAAAGAACATAAATTTTCTGATAATAATCTCGGTAACATAGGAATATTAAATCCTGGTAAGTAACTAGTAAATGCGCGTTTTTCAGCTGATTTGTCTAATTTACTTCCAGCTAATATATAAGAAGTTGGATCTGCAATAGCAACGATTAATTTAATTTTATTACTTTCTTCTTTTTGAATGAATAAAGCATCATCAATATCTTTAGTATTATCATTATCAATAGTAATAAATTCTAAATTTGTTAAATCTTTCCGATTTAATTCATCTGAAATAAATTCTATATCTTCCTTAATATCTATAGAAGGTTCTTTTTTTTTTAAATTATATTTTGAAAGTATCACACTCCATAAATAAAAAGGATTATTTGAATTTACAATAAATTCTAATAACTCAGCAAAAAATACCTTATAACCATTTAATTTATGTTGTATTAATTTAGCAATTACCCAGTCTCCCTCTTTAAACATTTTTGACATATTATTTTTTTTATTACAAAAAATTGTTCTTTTTATTAATAAATTTTCTGGAATTATATAAAATATATTTTTCTTTTTTTTTATTCTTCCAATAAATTTTTTTAGACTAGGTGCTAATAATTTTCTTATAAATACAATTTCTTTATTATTTTTAAAAATAATTTCAGCTTTTACCTTATCTCCGTGCATTACTTTTTTCATTTCTTTAGGGGATAAGAAATAAAATTTATGAGAGTTAGTTTCTAAAAAACCAAATTCTTTTTTAGTGCTTTTAACTGTTCCTTCTATTTCAACTGTTGATATTTTTTTTTCTAATTTTTTCTTTAACTTTATTAATAATGGATTGTTATAAAACATAATATTAAAACCTAATTGATAAAATACGTTTAAAATTTTTATAAAAAAATTATTTTTTTAATTTTTAGTAATTTTTTTTTATTTTTTATTTTTTTAAAAAATAATACTTTTTACATTTATTACTTAAAAATAAAATTGATAATATGTTAAATAAATTTAAAATTATTCGGGTAGAAGTAAAAATATTAACTCATGACAGAAACATTAAATCCTCCATCAACATAAATAACTTGTCCAGTAATACCTATAGATAATTCAGAACACAAAAAAACAACAGAATTCCCTATATTTAAAATACTAATAGGTTTTTTAATAAAACTATTTTTAATAGAATTATTCATAATTTTTTTAAAACCTTTAATACCATATGAAGAAACAGTTTTAATAGGACCTGAAGAAACTGCATTAACTCGAATATTTTTTTTTCCAAGAGAAGAAGCTATATAACGAACATTTGATTCAAGAGAAGCCTTAGCTAAACCCATAACATTATAATTTGGAATAACTTTAGTGGAACCAATATAAGAAATAGTTACTAAGGAAGAGGAGTCATTTAACATATTTTTAGATTCTTTTGCTAATGCGGAAAAACTATATGAACTAATTTCATGAGAAAGTATAAATTCTTTTCTAGTTAGTACATCTAAAAAATCTCCATCCAATTGTTTTTTAGAAACATAGGCTATCGAATGAACAATTCCATCAAATTTTTTCCAAATTTTTTTTAAATTTAAAAAAAAATTTTTAATGCTATTATCTTTTTTAACATTACAAAAAAAAACAATATCTGAATTTAAAAATTTAGCTAATTCTATAACTTTTTTTTTATTTTTTTCAGAATAATAACTGAATGCTAATTCAGCTCCATATTCATGAATTTTTTTTGCTATTCCATATGCAATTGAAAACTTATTTAAAACTCCAGTAATTAGTATTTTTTTTCCTAAAAGTATTTTTTTTTGATAATTTTTCATATTAGTTTAATTTTATCTATTATTTTTTTTTAAAAAATATAAATTTTCTTAACTTATTATGTGTTTTAAAAGTTAATTAATAATTAAGTAAATTTATGTATTAGTAAAATAAAAATTTTATATTTAAATATATTCTTATATATTATTAATTTTTTCTTAATGTACAATTTTAATTAAAAATTAATATTTTCTAAAAATATAAATTAAAAAAGAAGGTTTAAACCTTCTTTCTTTGAAATAAATATTTTTAAATATCAAATTAATCAATTTTATTTTTATTATTTTAATTCCTTATCAATTTAAGATAAAAAATAAATTTTTTATAAGTTATGTTTTCGCTTAATTTTTTATTATATATTAAAAAATAATTTTTAATTAAAGTGCGTTTATTTTAAAAAAAATAAAAATTAAATTTTGTTTAAATTTAATTGACAATGAATTATTTTTTATAAAATTCGATTAGTCAGTTCAACTGATAATCCTATGTAATTACTAGGTGTTAATCTTTTTAATCTTTCTTTCTCTTCTTTTGGAATAGATAAATTATCGATAAATTTAGAAATATTTTCTGAATTAATTTTATTTTTTTTAATTTCTTCTTTTAACTTTTCATAGGAATCTTTAATAGAAAAACGCCTCATGACTGTTTGTATTGCTTCTGTAAGTATTTCCCAATGATTATTTAGATCTTTTTTTATCTTTTTTTTATTAATCGAAATTTTTTTTATTCCTTTTTGTATAGAAGAATACGCTATTACTGAATATCCTAACCCTACACCTAAATTTCTTAATATAGTAGAATCACTTAAATCTCTTTGCCAACGAGAAATAGGCAATTTTTCTCCAATAAAATTTATAATAGCATTAGATAATCCTAAATTTCCTTCAGCATTTTCAAAATTTATAGGATTTATTTTATGTGGCATTATAGAAGAACCTATTTCTTTTATTAATTTTTTTTGAGAAAAATACCCAATTGAAATATATCCCCAAACATCTTTAGAAAAATTGATAAGTATTAAATTAAATATAGCTATGCAATTAAATAATTCGGCAATGTAATCATGAGGTTCTATTTGCGTTGTATACGGATTCCATTTAATTCCAAGCTCAGTTACAAATTCTCTGCTTATTTTACACCAATCAACATTTGGATAAGCAATTAAATTAGCATTATAATTTCCTACTGTTCCATTTATTTTTCCTAAAATTTCTACTGTTTTTATTTTTTTTAATTGTCTAGATAAACGAAAAATAAAATTTGCTATTTCCTTACCCATTGTAGTTGGAGTTGCAGGCTGCCCATGAGTACGAGAAAGCATTGGAATATTTTTATACAAAAAAGAAAGTTCTTTAAGTAAAGAAATAATTTTTTTCCAAGAAGGTAATAAAGAAACTTTAATAAATTTTTTTAACATTAAAGCATATGCAAGATTATTAATATCTTCTGATGTACAAGAAAAATGAATGAATTCTGAAATAAAATTTAAATTTTTTATTTTTAGTATTTTTCTTTTTAAAAAATATTCAATTGCTTTTGTATCATGATTAGTTTCTTTTTCAATTTCTTTGATTTGAAAAGCATCTTTTTTATCAAATTTTTTATAAATTTCATTCAACTTTTTAATTGTAATTTTATCAAATAAAGGCAATTCTTTTATTTCTGTAATAGTGGATAACTTTTTTAACCAACTAATTTCTACTTTAATTTTAAATTTAAAAAAAGCATATTCGCTAAATATTTTTTGTAAAAGAAAAGTTTCTTTAAAATATCTTCCATCTATAGGAGAAACGGCCATTAGATTACTTAATTTCATTAAAGGAATTCCTATGTTTTACTTAATTCATCTAAAAATATAGTTTTAATTATTTAAAACTCTAGAAAAAAATTTTAAATTTTATAAGTTTTTTTTTAAGTAAAAATATTTAATCTAATTAAAAAATATTTTTATATTTTATAAATAAAATTTAATTAAAGATAATATTCAACGTTTCTTATATATTAATTTTTTTTAAAGCAATTCTTTTTTTGATAATGCCTCCCCCTAAACAAATACTTTTTAAATAGAAAACAGCTGACTGTCCAGGGGTCACTGAAGAAACAGGTTTTTTAAACCTGACTTTAATTAAATCTTGACTAACTTTGTTTATTACACATTTAATATCTTTTTGTTGATATCTAGTTTTAACTGTACATTCGAAAGAATCACAAACTAAATAATCATTTATCCATGATAAGTTGGTAACTAAACATCCTTTAGACATTAAATATATGTTATTAATTCCTTGTTCTACAATTAGGGAATTAGTATCAATATGTTTTTCAACCACATACCAAGGCTTAGAAGAAAAATTTTTTTTTCCTCCAATTTTTAATCCCTTACGCTGTCCTATCGTATAATTTACTAATCCAGAATGTTTCCCTAATAATTTTTTTTTAACAGAAATAATATTTCCTTCTTTAACCTCTAAATATTTTTTTAAAAATAATTTAAAATTTTTTGGATTTATAAAACAAATTCCGGTAGAATCTTTTTTTTCTGCTACTACTAAATCTAATTTTTTAGCAATTTTTCTAACTTCTTTTTTACAAAAATTCCCCAAAGGAAACAAAGTTTTTTTTAAAGCATAATTAGTAATAGAATATAAAAAATAACTTTGATCTTTTTTTAAATCTCTTCCCTTTAATAAATAAATTTTTTTTAAAATTTCTTTTTTTCGTACATAATGACCTGTTGCTATAAAGTCTGCGTTTAATACTTTTATTGAAAAATTTAAAAAGAATCTAAATTTTATTTCTTTATTACATAAAATATCAGGATTTGGTGTTCGACCAAATTTATGTTCTGATAAAAAATTCTTAAAAACATAATTCCAATATTCTAAAGAAAAATTTATAGTATGTAAGTATATGTTTAATTGTTTACATACTTTTTTTGCATCTTTTAAATCTTTTTTAGATCCACAATATTCAGAATTATCATCTTCTTCCCAGTTTTTCATAAATAATCCTTCTACCTGATAATTTTTCCTTTTTAATAACCAAGCAGATACTGAAGAATCCACTCCTCCTGACATTGCAACAATAACTTTAGGATTTTTTATTTTTTTTTTAATCATTATCATATTTTAATGTTCAATAGTTTATATCAATTTTATAGTTCTGTTAAATAAAATAAGGTGTTTTTTATCTTTGATGATATTATCATTAATTAAATAATGCAAATGACATTTTTGTATCATTTAATATGTTTAAAATAAAACATATAAAAAATACAATTATTTTTTTTATAATGGTAAATTAATTTAAAAATGAAATATTTAAGAAATTTTTCTATTATTGCACATATTGATCATGGAAAATCAACAATTTCTGATCGGTTAATTCAAATATGTGGAGGATTATCTAATCGGGAAATGTCTAATCAAGTTCTTGACTCTATGGAATTGGAACGAGAAAGAGGAATTACTATTAAAGCTCGAAGTGTAAGTATTAACTATTTATCTAAAAAAAAGCAAAATTTTAAATTTAATTTTATTGATACTCCCGGACATGTTAATTTTTCTTATGAAGTATCTAGATCATTGTCAGCATGTGAAGGGGCTTTATTGGTAATAGATGCAAGTCAAGGAATAGAAGCACAAACTGTTGCTAATTGTTATACAGCTATTGAACAAAAACTGAAAGTTATTCCTGTTATTAACAAAATTGATTTACCTACTGCCGATCCTAAAAAAATTAGAAAAGACATAGAAGAAATAATTGGCATTTCGTCTAAACAAGCAGTTGAATGTTCTGCAAAAACAGGATTTGGAATTATTGATATATTAGAAAAAATAATTACTGATATTCCAGCTCCCACTGGAAAAATTGAAAAACCTTTACAAGCTTTAATAATTGATTCTTGGTTTGATAAATATTTAGGAATAGTTTCTCTTGTTTGTATAAAAAATGGATCTTTAAAAAAAGGAGAAAAAATACAAATTATGAGTACTAAAAGAAAATATTTTATAGAAGAAATTGGAATTTTTACACCTAAACAAATAAAAAAAGATATTTTAAATTGTGGAGAAGTTGGTTGGATTATTTGTGGAATTAAAAATATTTTAGGAGCTCCGGTCGGAGCAACTATAACATCTTCAATACGACCAGCTATTAATCAACTACCCGGATTTAAAAAAGTTAAACCTCAAATTTATGCTGGATTATTTCCAATTTCTTCAGAACAATATACTTTGTTTCGAGATGCTTTAGGAAAATTAAGTTTGAATGATTCTTCTTTATTTTATGAACCTGAAAATTCAATTGCTCTTGGATTTGGATTTAGATGTGGATTTTTAGGTTTGCTTCATATGGAAATTATACAAGCTAGATTAGAACGAGAATATCAATTGAATTTAATTTCAACAGCTCCAACGGTTGTTTATGAAATAGAAGATGAAAATGAAAAATTAATATATATTGATACTCCTGCTAGAATTTCCGCATTAAAAAATATTAAATCTTTTAGAGAGCCTATTGCAGAATGTTATATTCTATCTCCCATTCAATATTTAGGAAATATTATAAAATTATGTAATTTAAAGAGAGGTATTCAAACAAAAATTTTTTTTTATGAAAAACAAGTATCTTTAACTTATGAAATACCAATGTCAGAAATTATCTTAAATTTTTTTGATGAACTTAAATCTATTTCAAGTGGCTATGCTTCATTAGAATATGATTTTAAAAAATTTAAAAAATCTAATATGGTTTGTTTAGATATATTAGTGAATGCTCAAAAAATAGATGCTTTTTCAATTATTATTCATGAAAGCCAAGTTTTAGAGAGAGGTAAAGAAATAATCAAAAAAATGAAACATTTTATACCTCGTCACCAGTTTGATATAGCTTTACAAGCTAAGGTAAAAAACCGAATTATTGCTCGCTCCACAATAAAACAATTAAGAAAAAATGTTTTATCTAAATGTTACGGAGGAGATATTAGTCGTAAAAAAAAATTACTTCAAAAACAAAAAAAAGGAAAAAAAAGAATGAAAAAAATTGGTAATGTAAATTTGCCTCAAGAAGCTTTTTTCTCAGTACTAAACACCTGTAAAAAATAATTTTTAAAGGATTTTATATGCGAAATGAAATAATATTTTTTATTTTTTTTTTATTAACTTTAATCTCTGGAATATTTAGATTATTAAAAAAATGTTTTCTTAAAAAAAAAATATCTAATTATATATTTTTATATAAAAAAAAATATTTTTCCAAATTTATAAAAAATATAAGTAAATTACTAATAGAAAAATCAATGTTTATAACATTTTTTATTATTTCTTTTATTTTTTTTATTAGATCATTTTTCTTTGAACCTTTTCAAATTCCATCAAGTTCCATGGTACCAACGTTATTTCCTGGAGATTTTATTTTAGTTAAAAAATTTGAATATGGAATAAAAATTCCATTTCTAAAAAACATTTTTATAAAAAAAAATTTTCCTAAAAGAGGAGAAATTATAGTTTTTGAATATCCTAAAAATCCTAAATTAAATTTCGTAAAAAGAATTATCGGTTTACCTGGAGAAACAGTATTCTATAATTTTTTTAAAAAAAAAATAATAATTAAAGAAAAATGTAGTATAAAAAAAAAATGTAAAAAAAATATTTATATCTATTCAAAAAAAATTGTAAATGAATGTATTTTTTTAAATAAAATTGCTAAATCAGTTAATAAAAAAAGCGTTCATTTATCTTTTAATACTTATGAAGAAAAATTAGATACTATAAATCATAAAATATGTTTATTAAAACAAAAGATAAAAAAAAATCCTAATCAATCCAATGAAATTATTTTTCAATGGAAAATACCTGAAAACTCTTATTTTGTTTTAGGAGATAATAGAGACAATAGTTTAGATAGTAGATTTTGGGGATTTGTTCCAAAAAAAAATATTTTAGGAAAAGCCACAATAATTTGGATGAGTTTAAAAAAAAAGGAAAATGAATGGCCTACTGGTATTCAAATTAATCGAATAGGAAAAATTTATTAAAAAAATAAATATTAAATACTGTTATTGTTTATTTCTGTTATATATGTCACTCAATTACCAAACATTTGGAATTGCTATAAAATGACAAATTTTATAATAAATAAACTGCAAAAAATATTAGGTTATAAATTTAAAAATAAAGAACTACTAATTCAAGCATTAACTCATCGAAGTGCTAGTAGTCAACATAATGAAAGATTAGAATTTTTAGGAGATTCTATCTTAAGCTTTATTATTGCAAATGCTTTATATAAATATTTTCCTCATATTAATGAAGGTGATATGAGTAGGATAAGAGCCTCTTTAGTTTGTGGTCATACATTGGCTACAATTGCTTATGAATTTGATTTAGGAGAATACTTACAATTAGGACAAGGAGAACTTAAAAGTGGAGGTTTTAGACGAGAATCCATTCTTGCAAATACTATTGAAGCTTTAATAGGAGCTATCTTTTTAGATAGTAATATTTATAAAATAGAAATACTGATTCTTGATTGGTATAAACATAGATTAAAAAAAATAAATCCTATTAATACAAAAAAAGATCCTAAAACAAGATTACAAGAATATTTACAAGCTAAACATTTACCTTTACCTTCTTATTTAATTGTTAAAGTATATGGAGAAGCACATAATCAACTCTTTACAATTCATTGTGAAATTTCAGGAATTAATGAAAATTTAATAGGAGTAGGATCCAGTCGAAGAAGAGCTGAACAAGATGCTGCTCAACATGCTTTAATAAAATTAGGATTAACGTGAAAAATAAACAAACTTATTTTGGTAAATTAATAATTGTTGGAAAATCCAATACAGGAAAATCTACATTATTAAATAAATTAATGAATAAAAAAATTTCTATTACATCATTTAGAAAAAATAGTACTCGAAGTTGTATAACAGGAATAAAAACAGAAAAAAAACATCAATTTGTTTATTTAGATACTCCTGGAATGATCGATAATCCAAAAAAAAGAGAAATTATTAAACGAATTATTAAAAAAGAAAAAAAATGTGCATGTATATTATACATGACTAAATATTTATGCTGGGACAGCATTGATACTTTTTTTCTAAAAAATATTAAAAAATATGATATACCTATAATTTTATTAATTAATCAAATTGATAAAGTTAAAAAAAAAGAAAATCTTTTACCCTATATAAAAAACATAAAAAATAAATTTAATTTTTCAGAAATTATTCCTATTTCAGCTAAGACAGGAGAAAATATAAATACTTTATCATTTTTTATTAAAAAAAAATTATTTTTATCATCACACTTATTTCCTAAAGAATATATCACTCATTCTTCTACTATTTTTATAGTAACAGAAATAATACGAAAACAAACGTTATTCTTTTTAAAAAAAGAATTGCCTTATAATACAAAAATTATGGTTCAATCATTTAAAATTATTAATAATAATTATTATATTCAAGCTGTTATAAAAACAAATTACGAAAAACACAAAAAAATTTTTATTGGAAAAAATGGAAATATGATAAAAAAATTAAGTTTATCTTCTAGAAAAAATATAGAGTTGAACTTTAGAAAAAAAATTCATCTTTTTCTTAAAATTATGTAAGTAATAAAAATATTTTTTAAATTCAAATAAACATTCAAAAAAAATTAAAGGTTAATATTTTAATATGTGTATTTTTGGAATAGGAATAGATATTGTTGAAATTAAAAGAATTCAGAAAATAGTATTTCGTTTGGGTGACAAACTTCCTCTTAGAATTCTATCCAAAATAGAATGGAAGAATTTTTTAATTCATAAAAATAAAGTTTTTTTTTTAGCTAAATGTTTTGTAATAAAAGAAGCTGCTTCTAAAGCATTAGGTATTGGAATTCAAAAAAAAATATCTTTTAAAAATTTTCAAATAGAAAATGATAGTTTTGGAAAACCGAAATTAAGTCTTCTTAAAGAAGCAAAAAAATTAGCTATTTTTTTTAAAATTAAAAGAATTCATGTAAGTTATACAGATGAAAGAATGTATGCCTCTGCAGTGGTAATAATGGAAAAGTAATCTTTTTTATTTTTTTCTTTTTTTAGAAAAAAAATTTTTTAAAATAATTGCACATTTATTTTGTAAATTTATATTTTTAATTTGAATAAATTTTTTTTTATAGGAATAAATATATTTCAAATCAATTTCTTTCTTGTTTTTTGTTCCAAACACTAATCGATTTACTCTGCTGTGTATAATGGCTCCCAAACACATTATACATGGTTCTAAAGTAACATATAAGGTAGTATTTAATAATCTATAATTTTTTATCTTTTTAGAACCTAATCTTAAAGCAACAATTTCTGCATGAGCAGTAGGATCATTTTTATTTATAGAAGAATTATATCCTTTTCCGATTATTTTATTATTTAATACTAATATTGCCCCAACAGGTACTTCTTCTTTTTTTTTACTTAAATGAGCTAATTTTAAACTGTATTGAATCCAATATTCATCTGTTTTTTTCATGTTCAATTTTTATTTCTTTTTAAAAAATATATTAATTTTAATTATTCAATTATCTTAATGTTCTTTTAATTAATTTTGATTGCTCTATTTTCCAACTTTTTTTCTTTTCTATATTTCTTTTATCATATTTTTTTCTTCCTTTAGAAAGACCAATTTTTATTTTGCACCAATTTTTTTTCCAAAATATAGATAATGGAATTATCGTGTATTTTTGATTTTTAACTTCATTAAATAATAAATTTATTTCTTTTTTTGTTAACAACAATTTTCTTTCTCTTAAAGGATCTATTTTTTCGTAATTATTTTTTATTTGTTTAAATTCAATTTTTACTGAATTTAAATATGCTTCTTGAGAGCGTAAAAGAACATATCCATTGCTAATGTCTATCCTTCTTTCCCGAATTGATTTAACTTCCCAACCTTGCAATACAATTCCTGCTGTAAATGTATTAATAATAGAAAAATTATAATAAGCTTTATTATTAATAATAACATTTTTATCTTTTTTTGACATATGAAATATTCCAGTTAAGATTAATTAATCAATTATTATAATTTTAATTAATTAAAAAAAATGTTTGTAAAAAAAATAAATGTTACTTTAGTTTATGCATTTCCAGAAATTCAATATTTATTAAAAATAAAAGTTTTTAAAAATTCGACTGTAAAAGATGTAGTTATGAAATCTAATATTTTAAAAATATTTCATAATATTAATCTATCTAAAAACAAAATTGGTATTTATGGAAAGATTGTATCTTTAAATGATTATATTAAAGAAGGAGATAGAATTGAAATATATCGAAACCTTTTTTTTACTCCTCAAGAATTAAGAATAAGAAATTTAAATAAAAAAATATAAAAATTTCTTTCAGAGGTAGTAGTTTTTCTAAAACCTCTGTTAAATTAGCAGATTTTTAAATATAGATATATCTTTTATTCAGCAACTATAACCATAGCAGGACGTAATAATCGGTTATTTAACCTATATCCTTTTTGCATAACTAGAATAACATAATTTGATTTAATGTATTTTGATTTTTGAACCGATATTGCCTGATGAATTTCAGGATTAAATAAAATATTTTTTTCTTTAATTACTTCTATATTAAAGGAATTTAATATATTTAAAATTAAATCTATTAATTTTTTTAATTTTCTAGATATTAAAATTACAGATTTTTCATTATTTTTAATGATTGATTCTAATGCTCTTTCCAAATTATCTATTATAGGAAGTAACTGTTTTATAAATTTTTCTAAATAAAATTTATGATTTTTTTCTATTTCTTTTCTAAATAAAAACTTAGTCGTTTCTAATTTTTTTTCTAAAAAAATTTTGTTTTTTATTAAATTATTTTCAGATTTTAATATTTTATCTTTTAATTCTTTTATTTCTGGATCATTAATTTCTTTAAAAAAATTTATTTCTTTTAATTTATTTTCTTTATCTATAGTAGATTCAAGATCATTAATTTTATTTTCTTTATCTATAGTAGATTCAAGATCATTAATTTTATTTTCTTTATCTATAGTAGATTCAAGATCATTAATTTTATTTTCTTTATCTATAGTAGATTCAAGATCATTAATTTTATTTTCT